>JAGCMD010000072.1 GCA_017646765.1 Elusimicrobiaceae bacterium
AAACGAGCGTGCCAACCAGGAACGTCAAATTGCCCAAACCAAACAAGAATTGGCCCGTGCCGCCCAACGCAAGCAGGAAATTACGTTGCGGGTAGATAACCGCAAGCACACGGTGGAAGCACTTAAAAAACAGTTAGAAGAATTAAAAGCGCACCACACACAAACGCAAAGCCTCGGCGAAGAATTAAAGAAAAAACAAACCGATTTGCGCACCCAAGCCGAGACATTAAAAGGCACACTTAATGCGCTCAGTGCTCAGTTGTATGATGTGAAAATTAAGAAAAACAATATTGAGCTGGATTTAAAATCTACCGAATTTGAATTTAACAGTTTGACCGACAGCGAAGGCAAACGCAACGAAAAAATTGCCTCGTCCAACTTGCGTTTAAAGAGTTTGGCCGAAGAAAAACTTTCTACCGAAGCCAAATTGTCCTCCGAGCGAGATGCGCTGGCGCAACTGGAACTGACCGAGCATCAAATGCGCGGTGAAGTGGAAGCCCTCAAAAAAGAATTTAACGATAAAACAGCCGCTTTAAATGCGTGTAAAAAAGAATTTTCCGATCTGACGATTAAAAAGAACGATTTGGAAAATGCCCTTTCCAACGCACGCCGCCAACGTACGACGGTGGTGAATAATTTATTTGAAAGCTGGAACATCACGCCCGAAGAAGCGCAGCTTAATTACGGCGAGAAAACCGTAGATTACGAACGCGTTAAAATGATGCGCAAGCGCATTGAAAATATGGGGGCCGTCAATATGACCGCACCGGAAGAATATGACGCTTTAACCGAGCGCAATAACTTCTTAAAAACCCAAATCGGTGATTTGGAAAGTGCGAAAAAAGATTTAAAATCGGCCATCAGCAAAATCAATCAAACCACGCGCGAAAATTTCCGCTACACATTTGATCAAGTGCGCATGCACTTCAAAAACATCTACCAAACGTTGTTCCGCGGCGGCGAGTGCGACCTTGTGCTGACGCAGCCGGATAATTTGTTAGAAACGGGTATTGAAATTTTTGCCCAACCGCCGGGTAAAAAACTCCTCAACATTACCTCTATGTCCGGCGGCGAAAAGACGCTCACGGCTATGTCGCTACTCTTTGCGTTCTTTACGCACAACCCCTCGCCGTTCTGTATCATGGACGAAGCTGATGCCGCTTTGGACGAAGCCAACGTGGAACGCTACGTAAACCTCATTAAAGAGTTTTCCAAAACGACGCAATTTATCGTCGTCACCCACAACAAACGCACGATGGAAGCGGCGCGGATGCTCTACGGTATTACAATGGAAGAAAGCGGCGTGTCTAAAGTGATGTCTGTTAACTTGTCCGACCGTGCCAACCCCGAAGACGTCAAAAAGAAAGAAGAAATAGAAGCCTTGGCGGAAGCCTAATTTGTATCTTTGGGACAGCGGTGTCGGTATCTTTTGCAACAAGCCGAGACCGCTATGCCTGCGGTGATACATAACACAAATTCAAACGGGGCTCGGAAGCGGGCGTATGCGCCCAAAAAACTGGAACCCAGTCCCCAAAAATAACACACATACACTGCTAAAAATAAAGCGGCGGTCGGACGGTTTTTAAATAAAACGCCCAGGCCGATAAATCCCAACAATGCCGTTGCCATCACTTGTAAGAGCGATACTGCAAAAATCAATTTATCCGGCAGCGAGTTTAGCCACCGACGCGGCAACGCACCGGTTTGGTTGAGGGTGCTTTCCGGTTCGTCGGCTCGCGCTAAAATAAGCCGGGTGGTATGTACATGATTGGTGCCGAGTAATGTTTTAGCTGCCCATAACGGAACACGGAAAAGTTTGTATTTCCAACTTTGTTTCAGTAGCGGTGCGGCTAATTGTTTATAGGTTTTTACTTGTTTTTTGGCGGACAGTTCGGTAAAATTTCCCGGTAAGCGGGCTAAAAGTTCGTCGTGTGCTTGCGCAACGTCTATGCCTTTTTCCTTCGCCACAAAATCTTCATTCCAAATATACATATTATAAGCGGCTACGGTCGTAAATCCGCCATATCCGGCGGTAATATAATTGCGTACTTGCCACGCTCCTACAAAGAGAATGACCGGTCCTATAAAGAAAAGCACGCTTTGTTTAAGTACCCGGCGTGATTTTTCCCGGTAAGCAAGGCCGCCCAGCAGTAATGCCGACAGCCCTGCAAAATAATACGCCACCGGACGCACATAAATAGCAGCGGATAACAAGGCGGCGGCTAAGAATAAAAAAATTCCTTGGCGGTTTTCCAACCATCGTAAAGCCGCATAGACAAACCAAGCCAGCAAAAATACGCACAGGGTTTCACTTAATACCGAAAAAGACAGTGAAAAATAAAGCACACTGGCTGCACAAAAACCCGCTGTCCAACGCGCGGCGTTTTTGTCTGCCAAACGTAAGGTTGTTAAATAAACGGGCACAAGCAGTAAAAGCGAGAGAAGGTTTTGTGTTATGGCTACGGCCCACGTCAAGCTGCCGGATACAAATTGCACGAGAGCGAGAAATACCGGATAACCCGGCGTACGCAAAAGCATCGGGGAGGCAGAGACAGCTTCCCAGAATTGTCCGTAGGAAAGCAACGTTTGCGCCGGGTAAACGTATCCCAACGAATCGGGAAACACGAGCAGTTGTTCCCCCAGCGGACTTTGCATTACATACAATAGCGCGGCTAGTTTGACCAAGGCCGCTACTGCAAAAATAGCCCAAAAAATTTTATCTTTATACCACGGCATAAATTATGAAAAGAAGCATTGGTTACAGTTTTAACCACTTAAACTCAAAAAACACGACTATCCCAAATATCAGTACCGGTCCCCAACCTGCTAAGAACGGGTTTAAATAGCCGTTTTGCCCTACCGAAGTGCACATGGAAATCAACCACCAAAAGGTAAAGGCAATGACCATAGAGGCAATAATGTTTAAAATTTTACTTTTTCGCCGGGTGCTGATGGCAAAAGGCATCCCTAACAGACACATAATAAGCGTGGCAAACGGAGCTGCCAAACGGACTTGACGCATGGTTTCGGCCGAGTAGGAAGCGATGCCGGTTCGCCGGTGAAAGCGGATGCGTTTGGTCAGTTCACGCACACTCATTAAATCTTCCGACACCCGCCCAATAGACATTTGATCCGGCCGGATATCTACCGGAGCCGGCCGGGTGGTAAAGGGTTCTTCTTGCGTTTCCATTTCTTGGGAGAAAACACGATGGATACCATCTATAAATATCCACTTTCTTTGGGCTTTATCCCAGGTCATCATGTTAGCCACAGTTTGTTCCGCTATATCCCACTGATTATCGTAAATATCCAAAGACACTTGCGCCATCGTACCGGCCGCCAAATCAACCGCTTTGGCATAAAGCATTTGCTGAGGGGCTATTTTAATCAGTACGTCCGTTTCTAAGTATTGGTTATAATTCGGGCGCGGTTTTAAACGGGTGTAATAGATATAATTGGCCTTGATATTAAGCGGAGGAATTACAAATTCCTGCATCAGCATCGTAAGTGCACAGACCAACATAATACAATAGATAATAGGTCTAAATAATTGCCGCGGAGCAAATCCGCCTGCCACGCAGGCGGTCCACTCGCCGTTAGAAACCATTTCGGAAATAACGGAAATAGCGGCTAATAGACACGCTACGGGCATAATGGTAGCCAGCCAGTTGGGAAACGTAACCAACGAATAGGAAAGTACGTCTCCAAAGGTAGTTACGCCGTTACCCAGGTTTTTCATTTTTTCAAAGGTGTCGCCCAACACCACGAGCGCTGCAAAAACGCCCATCGCAAAGAAAAACGGTACCCAAAATTTCTTAGCGATATAGTGAAAAATCAGTGAAGAAGGTATTATACGTTTAATCGTTTTTTCCATAAATAATATCCGGCTATCACGCCGACAAATATCGGCAGCCAAGGCCCCGGGTACGAAATCCACGTGTATTTTTTACCCAGCGAAAGCCCTAATGTCATCAGCAAATAAAAGGAAAAAATAATCACGACGCTTAGCAGCATTCCCCACCCCTTATTGGTTCGCTTACCCAGCGAAAACCCAATCGGGCAACTGACAAACAGCAAAATTAGCGGTGAAAAAGCCAGCACGTTACGCATGCTGATTGCAGTGCGAAATTCGTTGGCTTGTTGCACGGTAAGCGGGTCTTTGCGCAGGCGTCTTAAAAGTTTGGTAGTAGTCATTTCTCCCACGCGCAAACGGCGTGTGCGCGCTTGCGTTAGCGATAAACTCATAGTATAGCTGTCAAAATTAGCGGCGATAATAGCCGCGGGATCTTTTTTGTCCACCCGTTGCATTTGTCCGTCCTGCAGTTGCAGACCGATAGCCGTATCGGTAAGAATAATTTTCCCGGAAGAGGCATTGACCTTAGTGCTTAACGATTTTTCATCTCTTTTATTTACCAAATGAATCATTTGGGCCGTGTTAGTATCTTTATCTAAGTTTTCTAAATATAAGTCCCAGTCGCCCAGATCAATAAAAGTTTTGGGTTCTAAAGTTACTTTGGTAATTTTGCTATAGGCTTCTTCGCGTTTATTGACAAATTTTTTATAGCTGCGCGGGGTAAGCCAATTACTCATCACAAATAGCAAACCGGACAAGATAATTGCACACACAAGCATGGGGCGCACGATCTCTTTAAATGAAAAACCTGCCGCGCGCAAGGCGATGAGCTCTCCTTGTTCGCTCATATTTGTTAAGGTAAGTAATACCGCAATTTGAAAGGACATGGGGGCACTTAAACAAAACACGTCCGGCAAAATGTTAAGTAAAGACGATATGATCCACCCGAAACCGGTCCCGTAGGTCATGGCGATTTTCAGCACCCTAATAAAGTGGTTCATGAAAATAACAAACGTCAATACGCCGACGACCCCTGCAAAGAAAGTCAGCAAACTTTTGGCAATATAACGGGAGAAAATACTAACACGCATACTATAATTTTAACAAAAATAGGCCCGGCAGGGGCAAATTTACTGCTATGGGAGTTGCAAAAATATTATAAAATGAAATAATGAGGTATTTTTCAATTTTATGAAAATACTGCGACTCGTTATTGCCTGGGTGATAACGCTCCAGTTATGTTTAGCTCCGCTTGCCGGGGCTGAAACGCTGCCGTATAGTTTGGTGGATAAAGACCAGTATGCTATTTTTGAACAAGAGCAAGCCGCTAAACAAGAGGCCGAGCTGGCTTTAGAGGATCCGCCCGATGACGCGGCTTTGTTGCACTATTCCGAAGCGTTTTGGCGTCAGGCAGTTACGGCGGTGGACGGGGCGTATAAATTAGATAACGGGCCGGAGCCTATCCCTGATTTAACGCTGTTAAACCCTACCCTTTCTTTGCCGCTGTACGGCACCAGTATTGCGCTGACCGGGCGTTACGTGTTTGGGCTGAAAATGGCTCAAAAAAAATATAAAGAACCTTCCAAAAGCGGTAACGATTCCAATAAAAATCAACGCAGCGTGGAACTAAACCAGCAGATGCAGCTTAAAATGCAAGGTAAAATTATGGACCGCGTGTTTGTGGATATTGATTACGACGACCAACGCGAAGATGAAAAAACCCTGTCGGTGGCCTATCGCGGCAAACCCGGTGAAATCGTGCAACTGGCAGAATTTGGTGATATTGATTTGGCTTTGCCGCGCACGGAATTTATCTCTTACCAGAAACAGTTATTCGGTGCTAAAATGCACTTGCAGCATAAGAACGCTAACTTATATTTAATCGGTTCACAAACCAAAGGTACCAGTAAGCAAAAGACATTCGTGGGTTCCAGTGTGCAGGAAATTGTGTCGCTTAAAGATACCGATTATATCCGCCGCACCTATTACGATTTGACCTTCGGCGGAATTATTACCACTCCCATCACGCCGGGCACGGAAGAAATTTATTTAGACAGTAATAATTCCTCTACTTCGCAAGATTTTGTTCCTATAGAAAAATCGGCCACGGATTTTATGGAGGATCCGTCGGTTTCCTGCCCCGGTGACGCGGCGTGCTATACCAGCCAGTGGGAACGTTTGAGCCGCGGTATAGACTATACCGTAGATTATGCCCGCGGTATGGTTATTTTTAAGCGCAGTATTACCGCGGCAAGCGTGCTGGCCATTGACTACCAAACCAACGGGCAACTGCTTAGTGAAATGGGCGGCGTGCCCAATACAATCAAACTAATCAAAACCGAAAACGATAAGCCTTGGGGGAGCGGTACAACGGCCGATAAAATGGAAATGAAAACATTTTACCGTATCGGCGCGCAAAACATTACACAAGATAACGGAAGGGGCAATTTCGTTTTGGTATTATTGGATGCTAACGGCCAAGCGGTCGGTGAGAGTGCGACTCCGCCCCAAGTATATCCTACTACGATTGACATGGATTTTGACAAGGGTATTTTTGAACTCAGAAACCGCATGACCGACGACGCGGGTATTTATAATATTACCCCGGTTTCTTCCAAAAACCGCACGTTCAAAATTCAATACGAATCTACCGTTAAAACATATTTCGTGGAAGCCGGTATGGTGGTGCAATCCGAACGGGTTAAATTAAACGGCCGGACGCTTACGCGTAACAACGATTATTTTATTGATTACTCCTCGGGTTTTATCACTTTTTACAAAGGGGACGAAATAACCGAAAATTCCGTTATTGATATTACATACGATACTGTTACCGGGTCCAGTACCAATAATTCCGTACTGGGCGGGCGGTTGGATTATAAACTGTTTGACAAAATCGTTATGGGGTCCACCGTGCTTCAAGAGGGAGGCGAAAAACCGGTTACCGTCCCGCAAGTAGGGGCGTACAGTAAAGAATTACTCGTTTATGGGGCTGATATACAGGGACGCGATATTAAACTGGCCGAACCGGTATCGGTGGACTTCGGGGCGGAAATCGCTCACAGTCAGAAAAAGCAAAATATGTTTGGCTACGCCATGATTGACAGCATGAACGATACCAATGAACAGGTCGGCGGTTCTATGCTTTTTAAAGATTGGATCCTTGCAGCCAACCCCAACAGCCTGCCTAACTTTTTGGATGCCGTCCGGTGGGACAGCCAAGACTTGCCTTCCTTGGAGATTAATCCCCGCTCTATCGCGAATGCCGATGATAAACAACAAGTGTTGATTATTGATTACGATTTTTCCAAAGGGATAGATTTTGACGGACGGGATGAAGTGTCTATCGTTTACCCAATCAGTAAAGGCGGGGTGGACTTGTCCTCCAAAACCTCCTTTGAACTGACGATGCTGGGCGAAGAAGGCGGTCCGCAAGTCAACTTTACGTTTGGTAACATTTCCGAATATTCCGATAATTCTATCGGCATGAACACCCAGTGTGGGACGAACGTGCCCAAGACCGAGGATATTTATTGCCGCAACAGTTTGGCTCCTAACGAAGATATCGGCTGGTTGTATACCAACCCGGATAACAGCGAAGAGCGTTACAATCCCTTTGTGCATAACGTCTATAACCCCGAATCGCAACCTAACGGACGCATTGATACGCAAGATTTAAACGGCAACGGAAAATTTGATGAGGAAAATATCCCGGTGGACGGTAACTTCGGTTTTGCGGGACAGCAGATTGCCGGGATGGAAGACAGCTTGGCAGATAATACAACGTGGCAAACATTTTCTATGCCTTTTACCATAGCGGATAAAACTCAATGGACGGCCATACGCCATGTACGTATTACACTTAAAAAGGGAACAAAAACAAAAGGACAGATTAAAATTGCTAATGTCGCGCTAGCCGGTACTTCGTGGAACACGGAAGCGGCCCCTAGCGAGTTTTCCGTATCGGGTATCAACAACGTAGAAGATACCGACTATGAGCCGATTTTCAATGCCCCGGGAGATGGCCAAACGGTGTTTAATTACTTGTATGGTTCTATCCAAAATTACCGCAGTACCTTAGATTCTGCCAACGTGTTAGATCAAGCTTTGCGCCTTAAATTTAATACAACCGGCTGGTCCGAAGTGGTGGATAATCCCGATCCCTCGGTGGCTGTTTTGGACGGCGAACATTACACCAACCGCAACTTTAAGAGTATGGATTTTTCCCAACACCGTGAGTTTCGTTTCCTGCTCCACAGTAAAGCCGGTGATAATACCGGCGCGGAATTTTTCTTAAAAGTCGGTACGCAGAAAAATTACGACAAAATTATTGTACCGCTTGATTTTGACGGGTGGCGGCTCATTTCCGTTAAAATGGTGGATACAAACGGCGATCATATCCCCGATGCTTTTGTGGACGCATCCGACCCCGGTTACGGGGTAAAAGTGGTTAATTACCGGGTTCCGAACGGTTTATTAAATTTCCGCGAAATAAGTTTAATTTTAGCCGGGGTGCAAAAACCTGCCGGGGGAAGTGATGTAACGAACGGGCAGGTGTGGCTCAATGTGATTCACTTGGCCGAGGCCATTGTGCTGACCGGGGACGCTTATAAAACGGATATGAGTGTAAAATGGGAAGGATGGGGGAGTGCCCGGGCTAAATATAAACACCAAGACGGCAATTTTGAAACACCGCTGGCGGTTTCCAAAAACCAAGAAACGACCGAAGAAGAATATGAATTAAAAATAACGCGTATTAAAGAATTTCCGGTTTCTGCTTTGCTTACGCGCAGCGAAGTAACTACCCCGCTTATTACCGATACTACCAATTATAATACGATTTCCCTGTTAGACAAGGGCAAGGTGGAGCGGCAAAACGCCGCGCTGCGCGGGGATTTTATTAAAGAAAATTTACCCAAAATAGGATTGGAATATACCTCCGGGCAAACCGATTACCAACTGATGAAGCGTAAAGATGACAACCGCACGTATGGGGCGACATTATCGCACTCGGTGGGGTCTTTTCAAAACATTACAGCCGGATACCGCGTGGCGGATTCGTCGGTAGATTACGACCGCATCCGTCATGCGGAATCGGAAACTTACTACAACACAAGCGAAAATACGCAGAAAATGAATTTGAAATTTACCTATCAGCCCGTGAAGAATTTTAGCATTATTCCGTCATACAGTTTGAGCAAAAGCACCGAGGACCGCACCCGGTATGAAGCTTTGGGCGATCATAAAATTCATTACCCTAAAGCCTTAACCCAGCGTGCGGGATTTACCAGCACGTGGCGTATGACGAAATGGCTGGCTCCGTCGTTTAATTACAGTGTCAATACACAGGAAAATAATAATTTAACCCAAAAAACGCTAACGGCTTCCGGCGTATCGGAAAATGTCGGCGTCGGGGCTGTTAAAACCATTAACCGCAGCGCGGACGGCGGTGTTTCGCTTACGCTTAACGGCGGGGACATCTTGCCGCAAAGTAAACTATTTAGCACGTTGGTTATTTCTTCGGGATACCGTATGCAGGATGCAGATGCCTGGAGTGATGTGGATAAAGGGTTTGATTCTCGCAAGGAGCTTTGGGTGCGCAAATCATTTAAAGATGTGGGACGTTACGGATATCGCCGGAGCATGACGTTGCGCGATACGTTTACGACCACGCAACGTTGGAATCCTCTTTCCAAATACGAATTAGCCGGCATGGCCGCCCCGCTCAAAACCGTTTCTATTAACAGTAACATGAGTAAAACTATCCAGAAAAATGACCAGACCGGTACTATTTATGATTCTACGAGTGTGACTTTGCCTGATTTAACGTTCTCTATTTCCGATTTGGAAAAATTCTTTTGGGCGGGACGTTGGGTGAACAACAGTAATTTAAAATTGCGTTATAACCTTTCGGAGCAAACTAATATCGGTACCGATACGCAAGAGTCCGTCCAATATGGGGCAGATTTGCGTTTCATGCTGTTTAATTACTTTGACAACGTTTTTATGTATCAAGCCAAAGAGTCGGACAAAAACGATTTGCGTAAGAGTATTAGTTTGGAACGTATGCGGGAAAACAATATGTCGGCGCAAACTTCTTTTTATGTGGCGGGGATCCGCATAACGCCCAAGATTATGTACACGACTTATGATAAATGGCTGGTTGATGGTAAAATTAGCGAAAGCAGCCGCGAAACAACCCCCAGTTTGAACCTACGGTGGGACTTTAACTTACCCCACGGGCTCAAAATTCCTTTTATTAATCGTATTTATTCTACCTCCAACCGTATTATTTGGAATACAAACATGAGTTATACCGATAAACGTTCGGAGGTAGAAGTAACCGATAATTACAAAAAATATGATGTCACTACTTCCCTAGACTATGAGCTTTCCCAAAACCTACGTTTTACTTTTTCGGGCGGGCTGACGCTTTTGCAACATGCGTATGTTAAAACGATGGATTATACCGCGTACAATATAGCTGCCAATATGACACTACAATTTTAATATGCATTTTTCGTGGAACACGGTTAAGCAACAACTTCTGCATTTCTTTTTCCCGCGTACATGCGTGGCGTGCGGATGTGATTTGCCTTGGCAGACAGAAGCGTATTTGTGTGCTGCGTGTGCGAGCAAACTGGTGCGCCCCGGGCCGCTGTTTTGTCAGCGTTGCGGGGTAAATTTACCTTCGGGCGGCGCGTATTGTTACGCTTGCCGGGGCAGTAAAGCTAAAAAATATGCCTGCCGCTTAATTCGTTCGGCTTGGATATTTAATACTTCTTCACGGGCGCTGGTGCATGGGCTTAAGTATGCGCATGCCGATTATTTAGCCCCTCACATGGGACTACAAATGGCGCGGAATTTTTCCACCTATCCCGAATTGGCCGCGGCGCAGCTCGTTATGGCCGTGCCGTTGTTTCCAAGCAGAAAACGCAACCGCGGCTACAACCAGAGTGAACTTTTGGCACGTTGGTTTTCCCAATATACAGGGCTGCCGTCGGAAGAAGGGGTTTTGCTCCGTCAAAGAGATACCGTCAGCCAGACCCGGCTGGGGCGTAAAGCGCGTTTGGAAAATATGTCCGGTGCCTTTGTGTGCGTGCATCCGGAAAAAATTAAACGCAAAACTATTTTACTGATAGATGATGTGGCCACGACCGGCGCAACGCTAGAGGGGTGCGCCGCGGCGCTGAAAGCAGCAGGCGCCAAGCAAGTGTTAGCTTACACGTATGCCCGGGAAAATTAACCGTTAAGACGGTTTCCTTTTCTGTTCCTTTATAATCCCGTGAGCCAAAAAACTGTAATAAGTGCCTTTGGAAACAATCAGATGATCTAAGACTTGAATATTGAGTAATTGGGCGGCTTGCACAATTTGCCGGGTCATTTGGATATCTTCCGGAGAGGGAGAAGGATCTCCCGACGGATGATTGTGTACCAAAATGATGGCGGCGGCATTTTCTTTAAGGGCCCAACGCAAAATTTGCCGCGGCTCAATAATGATTTGGTCTATGGAACCGGTAGCGATAATTCGGGCACTTTTTAAAGTAAAGCGCACCGATAATAAAAGTACTTCCAAAAACTCCTCTTGCTTACCGGCCAGCGAAGCTTGGCAGTAATCCAACACCTCTTGCGGGTTTTTCATGCTGATATGTTGGGGTAAATCAGCGTGCATATATTTTTTAATTACTCCGCGCATAAGTTTAAGAAACTGCGCCGTCTGCGGGCCGATGCCGTCCACGTCTGTGAGTGATATTTCATCTGCATCCAGTACTTCGGAAAGAGAACCGAAACGTTTAATCAGTTGCCATGCTAAAGGTTTGGTGTCTTTACGCGGGATAGCATAGGTGAGGAGTAATTCCAAAATTTCATGATCCAGAAAAGAATCTACGCCGTTAGAAACAAAGCGCTGTTTCATGCGTTGCCGATGCCCCAAATGAGGAGAAATAGGTGATTTGAGTTTCATAAAAGTTTCTTTTATTATTATACCGCTTTTAATGCTACAATAGTATTAGATTGTACGTCTACACGGGGGAAAATATGAAACGGATTGTGATAATCGGCGGCGGCCCGGCGGGATATCCGGCCGCATTAAAAGCGGCATCGCTGGGCGCGCAAGTGACGTTAATTGAAAAAAACCGGCTCGGCGGTGTGTGTTTAAATTGCGGGTGCATCCCGTCCAAATCGTTTTTGGAGGGGGCGCACCGTTTTCAAACGGCTTTTTCGGCGGCTGCGTTGGGGAATGAAGGCGCCGCACAAGCTGCGCAACAATTATTTGAAATGCGTGATTTTAACAAATTAAAAGTGCGTCAACAGGCCGCCACGCAAAAACTGGTACAGGGGATTTCTTTTCTACTTAAAAAGGCCCATGTGGAAGTGATAAACGGCGAAGCGTCTTTTGTAGATGCGCACACGCTGTCCGTGCGCACGCAAGCGGGCGAAAAACAAATTAGTTTTGACGGAGCCATTATTGCCACCGGGTCCGAAGCGTTTTATCCGGCACCGTTAGATACCTTGCGCGGTCAGATTTACGATAATTCCAATTTCTTTACTATGGAACAACTCCCCCAAAGTATGGCTATTGTAGGTGGCGGAGTGATCGGTTGCGAAATGGCTGATTTCTTAAATGCTTTTGGCGTGGAAGTACACCTTATTGAAATGCAACCGCGGTTGTTGCCGTTGGAAGACGAAACTGTCTCGCGCACGCTTGCGCAAGCGTTTATCAAACGGGGTATCAACCTATATACCGGAGTAAGCGCTGCGGAGGTGCACAAAACAGCAGACCGTTTTGAGATTGTTTTGTCTGATGGGAAAAAATTGCAAACGCAAGCGGTGTTGGCGGCTATCGGACGCAGCATTGATTTGAGCGCCTTGCATTTGGAGCGTATCGGGGTGGCGTGGACGCGCAAAGGCGTGCAAGTAAACCCCAAAACCATGCAACTGACCGAAAATATCTACGCGGCCGGCGACGTGACGGGACTGCTTCAACTGGCCCACGCGGCTACGCGCCAAGGGGAAGTAGCGGCCAGCAATTTATGCGGCGTTCCCGCCGAGTATGATAACACCCGTGTGCCGCGTGCCGTATACACCACGCCGGAAATAGCGTCTGTCGGTTTAAGTGCCGTGCAAGCGCAAACGCAGGGGATAGAGCTTAAAAAACATAAGTCATTTTTCTTAGCTAACGGACGCGCCGTAGCGCAAGACCAAACGGACGGATATGTGGAGTGGCTAAGCGACGCTGGCACCGGCAAACTGCTGGGGGCGTGTTCGGTGGGCACACATGCGTCGGAGCTCATCCATATTGCGGCGATAGCGCTGGAGGCGCAAATGACCGTTGAGCAATTCCGTCGCATCATTTTTGCACACCCGACCTTTGCCGAAACGTGGACGGAGGCGTTGTCCCGATGAACTCGTTTTGTGTGGTACTTGTCCACCCGCGCGACCCCAATAACATTGGGGCGGCCGCGCGGGCCATGGCCAATTTCGGCTTATCCGATTTACGCGTAGTGGAGCCGTTTGCGGTAGCTTGGCGCGAAGCGGTTAGTGCGGTTGGGGCGGAAGATATCATGCAACACGCGGTGCAATATCATACGCTGGATGAGGCCTTGGCTGACACTTCTTTTTCATTAGCCGCTACGGCGCTGCGCAACCGACATTTGGAGCAGGAAATTATTACACTGCCCGTCTTAAATAAACGATTAGAAAGTGCCCCGGAAGGGAAAATTGCCCTCGTTTTCGGTAACGAGAAAACCGGTTTGTCCGGAGACGATATTGAGCGTTGTGTGGCGGTTTTGAATATCCCGACCGTTTCCAAACAACCCTCTATCAATTTAGCACAAGCGGTTATTTTAACGTGTTACGAACTTTCGCGCCGGCCGGGCTTTACGCCGCTACGCACGGCGGGCTCCTTTGTCGCGGCCGCACCGACTGACGCGCAAAAAGAAATTTTAGTAGAAAAACTTTTTACGTTGTGCCAAAAAGCCGATTTGCGGCCTGATCTCACACCTGACCAACGCAAGGCGTTCTTACGCCGTGTGGTAGCGGGATTGACGCTTAACGAAGTGCAACTTTTCTTTGCTAAATCGTTAACCGAACGCATCAGCCAGCGTATGCGGTAAAATACGTCAGCCAAACGTCTCATATTTTGTTAGAATATAGAAAACTGCGAGGGGGCGTCATGGGCTTTAATATCCTGGTTATCAATCCGGGCTCTACTTCAGATGATATCGGTTATTACCGAGGGGACACCCCCGTCTTTGAGGTTACGGTCCGCTATTCTATGGCCGATTTGGAACCGTATGAAGGCAGAAACGTAACCGAACAGTTACCTCTTCGCCGTAAACTCATTTTAGATTATTTATTGGATAATAAAGTGCCGCTTTCGGAAATTGATGCGGTTATCGGCCGCGGCGGGTTTATCCGCTCGGTAGAAGGCGGCGTGTACGCCGTCAACGATAAAATGGTTCACGATTTGGAAACCGGCAAATACGGCGGCATCCACCCCAGTAATTTGGGCGGCATTTTGGCGCGCGATATTGCCCGTTACGCCAAATGCCCCAGTTTTATCGCCAATCCGGTTGTTATTGACGAAATGCAACCGCTCGCACGCTATTCGGGCCTGCCCGAAAATCCGCGTATTTCCATTTTTCATGCGCTTAGTCAAAAGCGTGTCGCGCGTTTAATTGCCGATAAACTCGGCAAACCTTACGAAAAACTTAACTGCATTGTTTGTCATGGCGGCGGCGGAATTTCTATCGGGGCGCACCGCCAAGGTAAAGTCGTAGATGTAACAAACGGCTACGAGGGTGACGGCCCTATGACCCCGCAACGTAGCGGCGGCATACCGTGTGCTAAACTCATACAAATGTGTTTTGCACCGGGCGCTTCCGAGCGCGATATCCGCTTAAAACTGCGCGGCAAGGGCGGACTTATTGCGTATACGGGGACGTCTGATGTCAAAGAATTGGAAGAATTTATTCGCACCGGCCAAAAAAGGCCCGGCTCGCTTATTAACTGTTCGCAGCAAAAAGCGAAATTAGCACTGGACGCCATGATTTATCAAATGGTTAAATATATGGGAGCTATGGCGGTGGTGTTGGAAGGCAAAGTAGATTTTATTGCATTAACGGGCGGGCTGATGTTTAGCAAATACATCCCGCAAGAAATCGGACGGTATGTCGGTTGGATAGCGCCTATGTATGTATTCCCCGGCAGCGAAGAAAAAGACGCCTTGCGCGTTGCCGCCGCGCGTGCCTTGGCGGATCCGAAAATTGTGAAGCAGTATACGTGATTTTATTTTAATTAAATAAGGAGACTTACCATGAAATTCAATAGTTTTGCTGATTTGATTAACCAAGTAAAAGGTAAATCAAACCGCGTAGTTGTTCCCGGGGCGAATAACCACGAAGCCCTTGAAGCCATTAAAATGGCGGATGAAAACGGCCTTATTTCCCACGGTATTTTAATCGGGCCGATTAACGCCGTAAAAGAAATGGTGAAATCGGTCGGTTTAGATGAAGGGAAATTTGAATTTATTGATTGCGAAGATGTGCCCACTATGTGCAAACTCGCGGTGGACCAAATTTTGGCCGGCAAAGGCGACTTCTTGATTAAAGGTTTGGTAGACACCAAGTACTACATGAAAGCGATTTTAAATAAAGAAGCCCACCTGGTGCCGGAAGGCGCGCTCTTATCGCACTTTGTGCTTTTCAGTACCCCTAAATACAAAAAGCCGTTTGCGGTTACCGACTCGGCAGTTGTTATCGCTCCGACGTTAGAGCAAAAAGTTAAAATCGTTCAAAATGCGGTAGATACCATGCACAAGCTCGGTGTGGAAACCCCCAAAGTGGCGTGTGTGTGCCCGGTGGAAAAAGTAAATGAAAAAATCCCCAGCACGGTGGAAGCTGCCTCTTTAGCGCAGATGAACGCCGAAGGAAAAATTACCGGCTGTGTGGTGGAAGGCCCGTACGATTTATATATCTCGCTATCGGCCCAAAAAGCCGCCGAAAAAGGGATTAAAGATAAAAAAGTGCCCGGGGAAGCAGATATTTTAATGCTGCCGGATTTAGATGCGGCCAACCCGCTTTACAAAGCTCTAGCTTTCTTTGGCGAACAAATGGAAGCGGCGGCCGTACTTGTTGGGCCGAAAATCCCGGTCATTTTGCCTTCCCGTGCAGATGACCCGAAAGTTAAACTCAACGCGATTGCGTTGTGTTCCTTTTAAAAAAATCAACAATAATGATTGGGGGGCGGAGTTGATCCGCCCCCATCAAAAGCTATGAAAGGAAAACTGCTTGCTTTCTTGTCGGCTCATTACCGTCGGTATCATGAGGTGGTTTTTTACCTGTTGGTGTTAACCGTTATTGCGGTGTCGGCAACGGCGGCCTTCCATATTACACAGCAAAAAAATGCACAGGAGCGGGAAAATGCATATACACGTGATATCCCGGTGCAGGTGTTTACGGTTGGACAAAAACCGATTTATGTGGCATTGCAAGAAGCAGGAATTTCCAAGCAAGACATTGCGCAAATTGTTAGTAAACTAAGTGCGCTTGTGGATACGCGCAAACTCCAAAAGAAAGATGAATATTCTCTTTCGGTGGAAAACGGACAGCTAATTATGCTGCTTTTAACACAAGGGTTTAAGCGGTTTTTTATTGCTAATGTGGACGGAGCATTGGTGTCTGGCGTGAGTGATGTGGAAATTAAAACGCGTATTAAAACAGCGGCCGGCGAAGTAAAAGGTTCACTCTTTAATTCCATGCTGGGGCAAGGTTTACAGGTACCGCTCATTTTAGATTTTACCGATGCTTTTTCGTGGACAATTGATTTTAATACCGATACCCGCAACGGCGACCATTACACCGCCTTGTGGGAAGAAAATTATACTCAAAACGGTGAAATTATCAGCCAAGATTTACTGGCCGCCTCTTATACCGGGGCTGAAAATAAAATAACAACCAACGCGTTTTATTTTGAAGATGATTTTTATGATGAAACCGGCAAGATGAGCAAAAAAATGTTCCTAAAATCGCCGATCAGTTTTCGTAATTATCGTATTTCTTCACGTTTTTCTTATGGGCGCTTGCACCCAATTTTAAAAATCCGCCGCCCGCATTTGGGCATTGACTATGCCGCTCCCGTCGGCACGCCGGTGCAATCCGTGGCCGACGGTACGGTTAAATTCGCCGGCTGGAAAGGCGGGTTTGGCAACTTTTTGGAAATTAAACATGCTAACGGATATACCACTATGTACGGGCACCTTAAAAGTTTTGGCAAGGGGGTTAAGGCCGGGGCCAAGGTTAAACAAGGCCAAACCGTGGGATATGTTGGCAGTACGGGGCTTTCTACCGGGCCGCACTTGGATTTCCGGGTTAAAGAGAAAAATAAATTTGTGGATTTTCTGAAAATGAAAAACCGTAATTCTGCCGTGCGGGATATCCCGGAAGAAAAAAAGCAAGAATTTGAAGAATTAAAGGCGTTATACTTAAAAGAATTAAATGCGGCCGCTCAACCCCCGGCCGCGACGGAGGAAAACAGCCATGAAGCGTAAAAAAATAGCGTTAACCGGTGGACCCAACAGCGGTAAAACGACGGCTTTATCGGTGCTGAAGGAAACTTTCGGCCCGCAGGTAGAGCTCGTGCGTGAAGCGGCTACCCTAATTTTTAGCGGTGGTTTCCCAAGGACGGATAATAGTATTGCACACATTGAGGCCGCACAAAAAATTATCTTCTTTACTACCAAACAATTAGAAAGTTTGGCGGAAAAGTCATCTGAGGCTCCGTTGATTGTTTGTGATAGGGGTACCGTGGATGCGGCTGTGTATTGGCCCAGCGGAGCGGAAGATTTTTTCCGGCAAATGAACACGTCGTTAGAGGCTGAGCTGGCCCGTTATGATGCGGTGCTGCATTTATCTCCACCGACTAATCCGGCGTTTTACGAATCCACCCATGTGCGTACGGAAAGTTTGGACCAAGCCTTTGAAATTGACCGAAAAATCCTGCGCATTTGGGAAAAACACCCCCACCGCATGGTAATTGGCGGGACGGAACACTTTTTGGAAAAAGCAGAAGCTATTAAAAATTTTGTAGATAAAATAATAAAAGGATAACTTATGAAAAAAATTGTCTTAACAGGTGGCCCCAGTGGCGGAAAAACTACGGCTCTTTCTATTTTAAAAGAGACCTTCGGTAACAAAATTGCGCTCGTGCAAGAAGCGGCTACGCTTGTGTATAGCGGTGGTTTCCCGCGCAAAGACAACAGCCCTATTCACATTGAACACGCCCAAAATATTATTTTTTATACCGTGCATCAATTAGAAGAATTAGCCGAGCGCACTTCGGACGCTAAAGTAATGGTGTGCGACCGCGGTTCTTTAGACGGTGCTGTGTATTGGCCGCACGGACCGGAAGATTTTTTTAAAGCTATGGGAACTACGTTAGAGGCAGAATTGGCCCGTTATGATGTGGTCATTCACTTAGCGCCGCCGCCGGAAAAAGATTTTTATCAATCTACCAACGTGCGCACGGAAAATTTGCAGCAGGCGTTTGAAATTGATGATAAAATTTTGAAAATTTGGGAAAAACATCCCAACCGCCTTGTTTTGCCGCGGGAAAAACACTATTTTGAAAAGGCAGAATTTATTAAAAACTTTGTAGAACAACTGATTGCTAAATAGAAGGAGAGGATATGATTTGGAACCCATTTAAAAGAAAGAAAAGAGAGGACGCTGCCGCTCAGCCGGATAAAAATGAACCGATAGAGCAGCGCATTGAAAGGGAGATTGATGCTTTGCCGGCTATGCTCAAAGGCAAGCTAAACGATCCGGAAGTCAAAAAACGGTTCGTGGAAATTGCTAAACGTATGGAGCAAGACGGGGTAGATTTTAAAAGTATCCGCCAGATGAAAAAATGGATGAAAACGCACGAAGCCGAACTGCGCGCCGGAGGAGGCGCGGACGTCCCGAAAGTGGAAACGGTCGTGCATGACGGTCCGCGCATCGGCCGCAACGACCCCTGCCCGTGCGGCAGCGGCAAGAAGTATAACAAGTGTTGCGGTGAGGGGAAATAACAAGTTCCTCAATACTTGCAAAGAAACTAGGGTATCTA
>JAGCMD010000073.1 GCA_017646765.1 Elusimicrobiaceae bacterium
CAAAGCGGTAAATCTATCTGTGTTTATTCACAAAAGCCGCGGCTTCAATGCCGGCCTTAGCGCCGGACCCGGCTGCGATAATGGCTTGCCGGTAGTGTTTGTCGGCGCAATCCCCGGCGGCAAAAATGCCTTCAATAGTCGTGTGCGTGCGTTCATCTGCTAACACCAGTCCGTCGTCAGACAATGCCACAAGCGAATCTTTTAAAAAGGCCGTCTGCGGCACAGCCCCGATGGCCACGAACACACCGGACAATTCCAACTCGCGCACTTCGCCCGTTTGTACATTTTTCACTCGCAAGCCTTCTACACTATCCGTACCTAAAATTTTTTCCGGCACCACGTTTAACACAAATTCTATTTTCTCATTTTTACGTGCCTGTTCTATGGTTACTTGATCGGCACGAAATCCTTCGCGGCGGTGAACCAAATACACCTTGGGGCAAAATTGCGCTAAAAAGAGCGCGTCTTCAAAAGCGGTATTTCCGCCGCCCACCACAGCCACCGTTTTGCCGCGCATAAAAAATCCGTCACACGTTGCGCAGGCCGATACCCCTTTGCCACGCAAGTTTTCCTCTTCGGCCAGCCCCAGCCAACGCGCTTTGGCGCCCGTGGCAATCACAATACTTTTGGCCTCATACACCGTTCCCCCGGAACAGGTGACGGTAAAAGGCGTACGTTCTCCTTCAATTTTAGCCACCTCTTCCGTGCTAAATTCCACGCCAAGCCGTTTACACTGTTTGTGCATGGCGTCCATGATTTCATACCCGCCCACCGGGTTTACAAATCCGGCATAGTTTTCAATTTCGTTCGTTTGTAACAGCTGCCCTCCCGGCGCACTTCCCCCCACAATAATCGTTTTAAGTCCGGCGCGTATGGCATAAATAGCCGCACTGCAACCGGCAGGGCCTGCTCCGATAACTAACAAATCTGTTTGCGTCATAAAGTTAAAAACTCCTTAAATAATTTATCAAAAAATTCTATCGGGAAGCCCACCACATTACTGCGGCTTCCAACGATACGTTCAATAAACGGGTCTTGTTCGTCTTGCACGGCATAAGCACCGGCTTTGTCCATATGTTTACCGGCCAAATGCTGTAATTCTTTTTCAGTCAACCGGCGCGCTTTGCATTTAGATAGGTCGTGCCCGAAAAGTATTTTTTGCTCACGCAAACACATCACACATACGCCGGTATAAACACTCTGCCATGCGCCGTTGAGTTTGCGCAAAATACGCAAGGCATCGGCTTTATTCTTGGGTTTGCCGATAATTTCTCCGCCGCAATACACAAGCGTATCCGCGCCGATAACTACCGCGCCGGGATACTTTTGCGCCACGTCAAATGCCTTCTGTACCGCCAATTCTTTCACACGGGCCGAAGGGCGTATTTTGGTACTATGCTCCTGACATTGTGAAGGGATAATATCAAACTTATACCCCAACTGCCCCAGCAGTTCAATGCGACGCGGTGAACGGGAAGCCAACACCAAGTGCATATTATTTGCGTAAGAATTTAGCCAGAATAAAATACGCCGCTATCAAACCGAGCAGTCCACACAAGGAAATGCGGACAGCCAACGGATGTACCCCAATTCCGTAGACGTGTGTGAGTGCATTAGTAACATCTAACGGGAGAAGGGCGGCTCCTTTTTCCAAACCGATACCTAAAACTGCCCCTAATACCAACATCAAAACATAAAAGATAAGTCCTCTCATGGTTTTTCATCTCCTAATTTAATTTAAAGTTATTGTATCTTTTTTTATGGGAATCGGGGCAGTTTGTTTGCCGTCTTCCTCGGCACTAAGCACATAACGCATCCGCCAAAAGCCCACCCCGGCCAGCAAAGCTACCGCACCCACAATCAACCACGGTCCCGGCAAATAGTGCGGTGCCACATAGTCCCCCAGCAATCCCGCTACAAAAAAGCCCAACGCAGAACCCATGTTATAAAACACCATGAGTAACCCTAAATACCGCCCGCGTGTTTCCCGCGAAGCAATGTTAGATACCAGTGTCTGTTCGCCGGGGGAAACAATTAGCTCACCGATACCTGCCAAAAATACCCCTAGCGCAATCCACCCAAACGTACTAAAAAATCCTACTGAGCCAAAACCTATTGCGTATAACGCACATCCCCAAAACATAGCCGTAGATAAACGCATTTTTGCCATTACTTTAGAAGCCCCGTATTGTAAAAACACCACCACCAACCCGTTAATAGTAAAAAACCAACCGATAAAATACTCCGGCATCTGCAAGTATTGTTTACAATGAATAGAGAGCCCCACCACAAGTTGCGAATTAACCGCCGTAATCATTACCACATACAAGCAAATACGCGCCAGGCGCGTATCCGCCAGTGCCCCCAGCATAGCCACAAAACTGGGTTTACGCACACGCCTTTTTGATTTAGAGGTGCGGTCTTTAATCATCCTTCCCAAATACAAAATGGTGGTGGCATATAGTAAGGCCGTCAGATAAAACGCCAAGCTAAACGAATACCGCACTAAAAACCCGCCTACAGCCGGCCCTAATGCCCAACCGATGTTAAGCCCTATACGAATCATCCCAAACGCTTCCACCCGCTCTTTAAGAGTAGTATGGTCGGTTACCCACGCATTGGCAGCCGGGCGGAAAAAGGCACCCAAAAAGGTGGTAAAAAAATAACACGTCAGTACCCACCCGGCCTGCACATTAAACGCCACGCAAAGCCCTAAGGCAAACATCGCTACTATTTGCGAAAACAGCCCCCACATCATCACGTTTTTACGCCCAAAGGAGTCGGCCAATTCGCCCGAAAGCGCGCTGGATACACACCGCGAAAGCCCTGCCAATGCCACCACCAACCCGGCCATAGCAGGCGGCAAATGACGACGACTGATTAGATAAATGGTGAAAAACGGCAAGGATAGTCCATAGCCAAACAGTAAAATCCCGTTGGCAAAGGCCACTAGCCACATCCCTTTACGCGTTGCTGCATGCATAAGAGTATTTTATGAAATTTTAATGCTTGCAGCCAGCACGCCCCGACGCAAAACCTTAAAAAAATGGCATATTAAAGTAAATTTTTGTATAATATGTCAAGGGATTTTTATGAACAGGGAAGAAACGCTCCTGGAAAATGTACAAAAAGTGCAAGCGGCCCTGTGTGCGTCCTGCCGAAAAGCGGGCCGCCGCCCGGAAGAAGTAACGCTGCTGGCTGTTACCAAATACGCCCAAGATGCAGAGGTGCTTTTCTTGTTAAGGCAAGGGCTGATTAAACATGTCGGAGAATCCCGCGTCCAACAAGCATTATTACGTTGGACCCGCCCTGATTTTGCAGCGTTTCCTACCGTGAAACATTTAATCGGGCATTTGCAACACAACAAAGCCGCCAAAGCGGCTCGGTTTTTTGATTTTATTGATTCGCTGGACGATTTTTCTACCGCCTGTTTGGTAGATAAACACATTCAGCCCGGCCGGCAAGTGCGTGGACTCGTACAAATAAAACTAACAAGCCGGGATACACAATCCGGTCTGCCGCTTGGGCAGGCGCGCGAACTTGCTAAGCAATTGCGGAGTTTATCCCGTTTGAAAGTGTGCGGCTACATGGCCATCGCTCCGCAAGGAGCCGACCCGCACGAATTAAAAGCCTTTTTTGAGCCCATCAAGAAAGCCTTTGACGAAGATTTTTCACCTAAAGAAGAACGGTATCTGTCTTTAGGTATGAGTGAAGATTTTACCGTAGCCGTAGAAGCAGGGTCTACCCTGCCCAGAATCGGTAGCAAATTATTTGCCTAATAAGGAGAGCGTATGATTATTAAGGTCCGTTTAATTCCTACCACAGGACGCAACGAGGTGATTAGCCGTATCGGCAGCGTGCTGCGTGTGAAAATTAAAAACAAAAAAGTAGATGACGAACCCAGCAATGCGCTTATGAAAACCTTTTTGGCTGATTTCTTTAACGTAGATACGGAAAGCATTATTATCGTTAAAGGCGCTAAAGGCAAAGAAAAAACGGTAGAAGTTCGCAATAAAAGCGAGGAAGAGTTAAGAAAAATTATGGATTCTATCCCGTAGAAAAATCCCCGGGCTAACGCCGGGGATTTTTCTTATTCCAGGAACCTCTTTATGATTTCCCCCTTCCGCATCCTAGCCAAAGATCCTCACTCCCGCGCCCGCACCGGCGTTTTATACACGCGCCACGGGGCGGTACACACTCCGGTTTTTATGCCCGTAGCCACGCAAGCGTGCGTCAAAGCACTTACCGATGAAGATTTAAAAAATGCCGGGGCAGCGTGCTTGCTCTCTAACACGTATCACTTATACTTACGCCCCACCACAAAAATTTTACAGCAGATGGGCGGGCTCCATAAATTTATGCACTGGAGCGGCAGCGTACTAACCGACTCGGGCGGGTTCCAAGTTTACAGTTTATCCAAATTCCGTAAGATTAAAGAAGAAGGCGTAACATTTCAGTCACATCACGATGGCAGCAAACACCTCTTTACGCCGGAAAATGTGATTCAATTTGAAAGTGAAATTGACTCGGACATTTGGACCATGTTAGACGTATGTATCCACGCCAAAGACCCGTCCAAGCACGACGCACGTGAGGCGTTAAACATTACCAAACGCTGGGCCGAGCGCGCCGCAAAAGCGTATGAACAAACCGTCCCGACCCAACAAATTACGCAACAAAAAGACGGCAGCTTTTCCGTTGGGAACTCCCTTTTATTTGGCATTATTCAAGGCTCTGTTTTCCCCGATTTGCGTCAAGAAGCCGCCAAACACATGGCCTCTCTTCCTACCCACGGCTATTGCATAGGCGGGTTGTCGCTGGGGGAAACCTTGGAACAGATGAATAACGCCGTATCAGCCGTAACCGAAAATTTACCCGATGCCAAACCGCGCTATTTTATGGGGCTTGGTACACCGGTAGAAATGTTAAACGCCATTGAGCGCGGGGTAGATATGTTTGATTGTGTATGGCCCACACGCGTAGCCCGCAACGGGATGGCTATGACCGGCACGGGCCGCGTGAACATCAAAAACGCCGAGTACCGCACGCAAGACATCCCGCTGGATCCGGAATGCGATTGCTACACATGCCGCCGCCACTCGCGAGCGTATTTATGCCACTTATACCGCTCTGCAGAACTTACGAGCCACCGGCTCATGAGTATCCACAATATCCGCTTTTTAATTCGCCTCATGGAGCGGGCCCGCACAGCTATTGCGGACGGTACGTTCCTTTCTTTTAAAGAAGAAGTAATTAACAAGTACCAAAATTTTAAATGAATTTGAAATAGCACGAAAAACCGCCCGAAGGCCAGCTGCCTCCGGGCGGTTTTATGTAAAAACAGGTTAGCTTTATGCAGCTCTATCCGCGTCTGTCTGTGCGGGGACGGGTTTGGGTAGTAACGTAAACAAAATAAATGCTCCCAGCATTTGCAAAGTAAACGACAGCGACATCACAATATACTGAAATACTTTAACCGCTTCCAACGGGGCCGACGGTATACACACATACACCAAATTGCCTAACACACGCACTAACGGAATAAAGGTAAAATCAGCATTGGTAAAAAGCGCCATAAAACCTTGTAAAACCGCCAGTGCCCATACCTGCCGTTCTTCCAGCAAAATAAAAACCACTTGGCCAACATATAAAACCAGAAACCCCAAATGAAGGCGCAACAAAACGCCGTCATGGGCCACATCCCTGCCTACCAAAACGAGGTTAGACAACGCCCCAATCACGCAAAAGCAAAATACTGCTTTTACCCATATATTCAAATCCAAAAAACGTTTCAACACGCTCATATATCACCGGGAAAAGGACAGTGCCCGTTTACGGTCCCGCACTTTTAAGGCCTGCTCAATAAGACCGTCTAAAATAGCGGAATAATTTTCACCACAGGCTTCAAAAAGCTGCGGGAACAAACTGGTTTCGCTCATACCGGGCAAGGTGTTAATTTCCGAAAAATAATAGTTGCCGTTTTTGTCCATCAAAAAGTCCGCACGCGCCAGCCCACTACCGTTTAAAGCCCGGTACACCGCCACACTATCGGCCCGCATACGGGTAGCCGTATCTGCCGGGATATCCGCCGGCACTTTTGTTTCACAACCGCCTTCTACAAGATACTTAGCGTTGTAATCAAAAAATTCACCCGCCAACATGCGAAGTTCCCCGCAAGCCGACGCTTTTACTTGGGCCCCCTCCCCATATAAAGCGCAAAAAACTTCGCGCGCGTGATCCACTCCTTTTTCCACCATAACATCCGTGTCAAATTGTAGGGCGAAATCAATAGCGGGTTTTAATTCGTCTAACGTTTTAACCTTACGAACTCCAACGGAGGAGCCCAAGCGGACCGGTTTAACAAATACCGGCAAACCTTGCTTTTGGACCCAGGCATTAAGTTGGCACGCATCATAAGGTATCCCTTGATGAATAAGGTAAAACGGCAGCACCGGCACCTGAGCCGTTTGGGCGATCAGTTTGGTAATTACTTTATCCATACCCATGGCCGATGCCAATACACCGCAGCCCACATAAGCGGCCCCTAACGTTTCCAAGAAACCTTGCAGGGTACCGTCTTCACAATTCGTCCCGTGAACAACTGGGAAAAAAACGTCTATCTTTGCTTTCCACGAACCGTCCAACGCTTGCAAATTATGCGTAGGCGCAATTATCGGAGAAATGGGTTTATCATCCGGCTGCTGCCCGCCGCAAGCCTGTTGCAAAAACCAATGCCCTTGTTTATCAATAAAAATGGGATAGATTTGGTAGAGCGCCTCTTTGGCCAGCAACAAACGGCATACCGTCTGGGCGCTATGGATAGAAACTTCGTGTTCGGTGGACTTGCCGCCGTATAAAACAGCTACTTGCAAACGAGACATAAAAACCCTTTAAAAGCCCCGGCTTAAGCCGGGCATAAAATCAGCGGTCTTCATTAAAGATAGACCATTTAATCCGACCGATAAAATTACCGGTTTTCTCTAAGAAATCTTCCCCTTCACTAAGTAACGGATCGTCTTGTTCTACCGGTTCGGCTACTTTAATTTCCGGTAAATCAGCCGAGGTTTGCACTTTTGTTTTAGCGCGCTCGGTAATTTCCATGGGGCTTTCCTCATGTGTTTGAACAGGCGGTTGCGTGAGAGCCTGCGGAGCGGTTTGGGAAGTATCCGACGCCGCTTGTATAGGATGATTTTGCAATTCTTGGAAAGGCAAGTCCGTTTGAACCGGGGCCGTTTGAGCCGCCGCCGCCGGTGTCAATTGATTAGACGCCGCTAACGCGGGCACCTCTTTGGCAGAAGAAACCGCGGGTTGCGCAGCTTGAATTGTTTTTTTGGCTACCGGCTTCTCGGCCGCGGACAACGGCTTAATTACCGGACGCGGTAGCGCCTTAGGCCGCAAAACGGGTACCGGCTTGGCGGAGGAATCCTCCTTGTTGTTTACATGTTGCTCCAGCTGATTTTGGCGGTTGGCCAACCGACGGTTTTGTTGAGCCAGTTGTTCGTTTTGTCTTCCTAAAATTTCTATCTTTTGTTTTAGTTGCTCAATAACCGCGTCGTTACTGTTAATCTTTTCCACCAAGGTTTTAAAATTCTTTTCCAATTGGTCTTTTTCGCCGCGCACGGCATCCAACTCGTTTTGAGCAGCTTGCAGTTGGATAGTAAGCTCGTCGCGCTGTGTTTCCAACGAACGGATCGTTTCCGAGAAAATCGCCTGCTGGTTTTGGCTTTGCAATGTGTTATTGGATTGCAAGGCGGTCATTTCTTCTTTTAACGCCTGTAATTCTTTTTCTTTCTCTTCCAGGCGTACTAAAATTTGTTCTTTTTCGGCGGCCGCTTGCTGCAGTTTGATGTTTTCCGCACGCAGAGTTTCAATTTCTTCTACTTGTTTCATACACGTATCGGAAATCTCTTTGAGCTGCGTTTCCAAAACATTAACACGCTGTTCATACTCTTGACGGATGGAAATAATGCGTCCCTCAAAATCAAACGATTTAAAACGCGCTTCCGCTTGAGATAATTGCTCGCGCAACGACAAAATTTCTTTTGCCTGTTCCGCTGATTTTTTTAGTGCTTCCATTTTTTCTTGCTGCACTTTTTTAATCTCGCGGTCTAAGGCACTGTTGACAGCTTTTAATTGGGAGGCTTTCTGATGCAGGCTGGAAATAATGCGCTCTTTTTCGGCCTGTTCTTCCTGCGATTTACGTTCTTGCGCTTGGCGGTACTGATCCGGCGCATATTGATAAATAGGAGCCGCCGGCATAGCCGGGCGGGCCACTGCGTCAAAGCTGCGTTGCACATCCGGTTCCCGGTACGCAAACGAACGGTCTTGTTGGGCGCGGGTTAAATTTTCTACGCTGGCACGCAGATTGGCAATAGAAAAAGAAAGGTGTTCTAAAAAGCTGTCGCGGTCTTGTTGGCGTTCTATATGTTCACGCGTGCGGGCTAATTCGGATAAAATTTCTTCATTTTGGCGGGCAGAGACATCAAATTTTTCTTCTAATTCTTGCACCTTTTGTTCCAATTTTTCAAAAGAACGCTCGTATTGAGCGGCCCGATCAGCCGCTGTTTTCCGACGGCGAGTCGCCGGCGTAGTCGGCTTAAAATCAAAGGTGTTTAAATTGGGGTCTTTGAATTTTTCTAAAAACTGGGCGATATCGCCTTGTCCGTTGGACTGATTGTTTTCTAATGCCATACAGCTCCCCGCGAAATTAGGTATACTTTAATTTAACCACAATCCAGGCGTAGCTGTCAATGTTTTTTCTGACGAAAAACACCCTCTCTTTTTAGGCAACTTTTAATAAACTTTTCCGCACAGCCCCAACTAAATAAAAAGAACCCGTGCATAACACAACATCCGCGTCCTGTTTTGCCTGAGCCAACGCGATTTCCACGTCGGGAACAAAATTCCACCCGGCAGGCAAGCGCGCGAACATTTGCCTTTCTCTAGCCGCACGCGGTGAAGAAACAGCCGTTACTATCCCCGTCTGAAAATGCGTGCCCAATAAGTGCAACATTTGCACGTAGTCTTTGTCTTTCATAAACGCGCAGAGCACCGCCGCACGTCTTTGGGCAAACGGCGTAGTTTTCCAAAACGCAAGCAAATTTTCCATAGCCGGCGGGTTGTGCGCACCGTCTAAAATAACCGTTTTACTACCGCACTTAAAAATTTCAAACCGCCCCGGCAAATTGGCCGTTTCTAACGCACCGTTTATTACCTCGTCGGAAATTTTTAACATTTTTGCCGAGCGGCACACCAAACGTATATTTTGTTTTTGTGCGTTGCCGGGCAAATTTTCAGCGTCCACAAATTCAAGCGGTGCGTTTTTTTCGCGCGCCGTTTGTTCCACCACGCGCGTAGCGTCAGGCGACAACGCACCGCACAACACCGGCACGCCGGGCTTAATAATGCCGGCTTTCTCAAAAGCAATTTTTTCTAAATTATCGCCGAGCAAGTGTGTGTGGTCCAAGCCGACAGAAGTAATGACAGACACAACAGGCATACACGCATTGGTTGGATCTTTGCGCCCGCCAAGGCCCGTTTCCAACACTACATACTGCGCGTTTTTTTCGGCAAAATAAACAAAAGCGGCCGCCGTTAAAATTTCAAAAAAATTAAGCGGCTCTTTTTCCTGCAAAAGCACTTTTTCGGCGGCCCGCTTAAAATCGTCCGGCGCGATTTCCAAGCCGTCAATTTGTATACGTTCCGTCGGACTAATTAAATGCGGTGAAATAAACAGCCCCGTTTTCTTCCCCGCGCACGTCAGCGCGCGGGCCAGCAACATGCACACCGTGCCTTTGCCGTTCGTTCCGGCTACGTGAATAATTTTGTAACTATTTTGCGGATTATTAAGCCGAGCCAAAAGTTCTTTAAATGCAAGTAAACCCGCGCCGCGGTTTTGCGCGGTGCGGGTTTGTAACTGATTAAACCAAGCGTTAAAATTCATCTTTATCGGGGTTATACCGACGGATATCGGCCCCGAGCGCGGTTAGTTTTTCTTCCAACTTTTCATATCCGCGGTCAATGTGATAAACGCGCTCTACTTCCGTTTCGCCCTTGGCGCACAGCCCCGCCATCACCAACGCAAAACCGCCGCGCAAGTCGGACGATTGCACGTGTGCGGCCGATAATTCTTTCACGCCCGTAATGCGTGCCACGCTTTTTTCCGTAGAAATTTGCGCGCCCATACGCACGAGTTCCGGCGCGTGCATAAAACGGTTTTCAAAAACGGCTTCATCCACTTCCGCCGTGCCGTTGCACAGCGTCATCAGCGTCATCCACGGGGCTTGCAAGTCGGTCGCAAAACCCGGATACGGCGCGGTGCGCACGCGTAATGGTTTAATTTCTCCGTCGTAAGCGTGCACATGCACAAAATCTTTGCCGATGTCTAACGTAAACCCGGCCTCTTGCAAATCTTCCCACAAAATCGCGTTGTGCTCGGGCACGCAACCTTCCACCGTTACATCCCCGTGCGTGGCTGCCGCGGCAAGCGCATACGAGCCGGTTTCAATGCGGTCCGCTACCACCGTATGCTCGGCTCCGTGTAAAGTTTTCACGCCGGTAATAATGAGCTGCCCTTTGTCGCCCACGCGGATATCGGCCCCCATATCGTTTAAGAAGGAAATTACATCGTCAATTTCCGGTTCTTTGGCTACGTTTTCCAAAATCGTTTCGCCCGCAATCAAACACGCACACATGAGCAAATTTTGCGTCGCGCCCACACTGGGAAAACGTAAAACGATTTTGGCCGCGTTTAATTTTTCGGCGCGGATAAGCACGTTGCCGGCTTTTGTTTCGCACGTGGCACCTAATTTTTCAAATCCTTTTAAGTGGATATCCACCGGGCGCACGCCGATCGCGCACCCGCCGGGGAGCGGAATTTCGGCTTGCTTAAAACGTGCCAGTAGCGGCCCGGCCACCCAAAAACTCGCGCGCATTTGTTTAACAAGTTCATACGGCAAATCGTTTTTAAGTTGGCCGTTGGCCTCCACGGTAACGGTGTTATTTTGATACGTTATTTTTTTACCTAAATACTCTAAAATTTTAAGCGTCGTGCGCACATCGCGCAAGTTGGGCACGCGGCGGATCACGCACGGCTCGTCGGTAAGCAGCGTAGCTACCAAAATGGGGAGCGCGGCATTTTTACTGCCGCTTACGTGTACCGTACCGTGTAATTTCTTACCGCCTTCAATTAAAAACCGATCCATAAAAACTCCTTAAAAATTTAAATTTTTTGCGCCAGTACAAAACGCTCTATTCCCACTATATCTTTTTTAACGCCCGCCTGCCAGCCGATTTCGGCTAGCCCGCGCGCTACGGCCGCGGCTTGCCCTTTACAAAGCTCTAAAGCAAGCCACCCGCCGGGATTTAAATAGTCTGCCGCTACCGAGCACAACGGTCGGACGATATCAAGCCCGTCTTGGCCGCCGTCTAGGGCAAGCCGCGGCTCGCACAAAACCTCGCGCGTAAGCGTGTCCACAATTTGAGAGGGAATATACGGCGGGTTGGAAATAATTAAATCAAACGTGCCTTGTACGCCTTCCCACAGATCACTTTGTAACAAGTGTACGCGCTCTTGCAGACGAAATTTTTTCACATTTTCCTGCGCCACCGCAAGGGCTTTTTCGCTGACATCCACCGCCAATACTTGGGCACGGGGAAAGCGTTTGGCCAGCGCACACGCAATACAGCCACTCCCCGTACACATATCCAAAAAAGTAAGCGGGGATTTTCTGTCATAAAGCGTGCTGGCAAGTTCCACCAACTCTTCCGTTTCCGGCCGAGGGGTAAGCACGTCGGGCGTAACAATAATATCCAGCCCGTCAAACGGCTGATATCCCACGATGTGAGAAAGCGGCTCGCCGTTTGCCTTGCGGGCAATATATTCCTTATATAAGGTAAATTCTTTATCGGAAAGTGTGTAATCGTTGTGCGCGAGTAGCCACGTGCGCGATACATTGAGTACGCACGCCAAAAGCCACTCGGCGTTAGGTTGCGGCTCGTCGGAATTGGACTTCGTTAAGTGAGCAATTGCTTTTGGCAACAGTTCGGCAACAGTCATTAGATTTGTAAGTTTTTGAGTTTTTGCTCTACACGCCACGCACGCAAATCTTCCAACACCGGCTCAATGTTACCGGCCATAATTTCCATAATGTTGTGGTAGGAAATATCGGTGCGGTGGTCGGTAACGCGGCTCTGCGGAAAGTTGTACGTACGGATTTTTTCCGAGCGGTCCCCGGTGCCGACTTGGCTTTTGCGCTCGTCATAAATTTCTTTATTGCGCTTGTCTTCTTCAATTTGGTAGAGTTTGGCACGGAGCATCGCCATGGCTTTTTCGCGGTTGGCCCCTTGGTGACGTTCTTCGCGGCAAGAAACTACAATGCCGGTGGGTTTGTGCAAAATGCGGACGGCGGTTTCTACTTTATTGACGTTCTGACCGCCCGCCCCGCCGGAGCGGCACGTTTCCATTTCCAAATCTTCGGGACGAATTTGAATATCAATTTCCTCGGCTTCCGGCATAATGGCTACGGTAACGGTAGAAGTATGCACGCGGCCCGACGTTTCCGTATCCGGCACGCGTTGCACGCGGTGCGTGCCCGCTTCCATACGAAGCCACGAGTACGCACCGTCACCCTTGATAAACATACTGACGTATTTGCAACCTTTTAACCCGGTG
>JAGCMD010000074.1 GCA_017646765.1 Elusimicrobiaceae bacterium
CATGAAAAATTTCTTCCCCATTTTGACGCTTTTTGTAAACGGTGCTAACGGGCGGGATAAACAACCAATTACATAAAAGACTGTCACGGCGCAAATCTGTAATGCGCCGTCTTACGATTTTAAAATCTGTTATTAAATCAAGTTGTCATGCCGGGTTGCCCGTGCGGCAAGCACTGCTTTGAGGAAAATTTTCGGCGCGTATAAAAAATACGCGCCCCTTCTAACAAAAGAGCGCGTACCTATCTAACAGAAGTTCAAGGCTTATCGCCCGTGCGGCAAGCACTCCGGCATCTCCCGATTTTCTTTCCGTTCGTTTCCGTCCCTTGCGTACGTAAAAGCGGGAGATACCGCATTATCGCCGTCCGCAGGACCGGTATGACAAATAATAAGTCATGCCGTACTTGATACGGCATCTTCCACGCCACCGTTGTTGGTACTGTTGCGAAACAACAAGCGTGGAAGATGCTGAGTCAAGTTTAGCATGATGACATTTTTGTTTGGTAGCACGGCAAACGACGGGCTTTTGGCATGAGAATAATAGGGGGGAACAACCGAGTTCACAACAACGCAGTAGCGCATTTTAGGCAGAAAAAAATACCCCGCACGGGATTTGAACCCATATCACTGGTTCCGAAGACCAGTACTCTATCCAGTTGAGCTAACGGGGCTTATATGGGTATTGTATCAAATTATAAGGTGCTATATTTTGTATCCGCATAATTTAAAATTTGGTACAATAAATTATCTTATTAGCAGTAAGGAGTAAACTATGGGTGGACACTCACACTGGGCCGGTATTAAACACAAAAAGGCCCTCGTAGACGCCAAAAAAGGCAAAGTATTTACTAAAATTTTACGGGAAATCACCATCGCCGCCAAAATGAGCGGCGGCAACCCCGACCAAAACCCGCGCCTTCGCAAGGCCGTTGACGACGCCCGCGCCGCCAATATGCCTTCCGATAACGTCAAACGCGCTATTATGAAAGGTACCGGCCAACTGCCGGGCGTTTCGTACGAAGAAATCACGTACGAAGGATACGGCCCCGGTTCGGTCGCTATTATCGTAGAGTGCACGACCGACAATAAAAACCGCACGTTCTCGGAAATTCGCAAAATTTTTACCAGCCACGGCGGGTCTATCGGCACAGCCGGTTGTGTGTCGTATATGTTCAAAAGCAAAGGCATGATTGTCGTGAAAAAAGACGACATCAGCGAAGACGATTTAATGAACCTGGCGTTGGAAGCCGGTGCCGTAGATGTGCGCACGGCGGGGGATGTATACGAAGTCATTACCAACCCGGATATGAACGAATTGGAAGCCGTCAAAAAAGCCATTGAAGCAAAGGGCATTACACCCGAATCGGCCGATTTGACGATGTTGCCGGACACGGAAGTAAGCGTGACGGACGAGCACACCGCCGAAACGCTTATGAAAATGTTGGAAGCCTTAGACGATCATGACGACACCAAAAACGTCTACGATAACTCCAACATTGACGAAGCCGTTGCGGCTAAACTTAATGCTTAACGAAACGGAAAAAACCGTTACCGTACTGGGCATTGACCCCGGTTTAGACAGAACGGGATGGGCGATTGTAACACGTAACGCCCGTTCCGTTCTTTCTTTGCGTGCGTGCGGGCTCATCCACACCGAGGCCGGGCAAGAGTTACCCAAACGCTTAGAATATATTTTTCACGAATTACAATACCTGCTCAAAGAATATCAACCCGACCAAGTGGCTATGGAGCAAAACTTTTTCTTAAAGCGCGCTACCACCATGGCCAATACCGTCATGACGCGCGGCGTGATTATTTTGGCATGCGAACTGGCTAAAAAACCGATTATGTTTTATCCGCCCCGGCGTGTGAAAATGATGATTTGCGGCACGGGCACGGCCGATAAAAAACAAGTCCAGCGTATGGTACAACTCACGCTAAACTTGGACAAAGCCCCCTCTCCCGACGATACCGCCGACGCGGTGGCGATCGGAATATGCCACTTAAAAACCGCCCCGTTGGCAAGTCAAATAAATGTTAAAGCCGCCTTTTTAGCCAAATTAAAAGCAGCCCGGGAAGCCCAACTTAAAAAATGATTATGCAATTTATAGATTCTCACGCACACCTCAACGACCCCGCTTTTGATGCCGACCGCGAAGAATTGTTGCGCACCAAACTGCCGCAAGCCGGTTTGTGCGCCAGTATAGAAATCGGCTGTGCGTGTGACGAGTGGGAGCCGGCCCTGGCCCTAGCGGATAATTTCCCCGGGTTTATAGGCGCCGTGCTCGGCATACATCCGGAGTATTCTCCCCAATATACCGCCGAAGAGGCCGCGCGTTTAAATAAACTTGTGCAAGATAAACGCACCTTAGCCGTTGGCGAAACAGGCCTTGATTATACGTGCTTGGACGTGGCTGATAAAGAATTGCAACATCAAACTTTTTCGCAAATGATTACGCTGGCCAACCAAACACAAAAACCGTTGGTGCTTCACGTACGGCGTGCGGGCGAAGACTACGCCGCCTATGAGGATACTTTTTACACACTCAAACATCAATGGAAAAACACTTCGCGCACTAAATTTCCCGGCGTACTGCATTGTTTTTGCGCAGGATACGAAACAGCTAAAAAAGCATTGGATATGGGGCTTTTACTCGGCATAAACGGTTGCTTTACGTATAAAAAAAATGAATATATCCGCGAAGCCGTTAAAAAAGCCGGGGCAGATAAAATTATTTTGGAAACCGATTGTCCGTATTTATCCCCGCAAGGCAAGCGCGGGCAACGCAACGACCCCTCCAACATCCCGCTCATTGCCGAGTTTGTAGCGGATTATTTAAATATTTCGCTTGCGGAGTTAGCGGAAAAAACAACCCGCCACGCCAAGAAGTTGTACGGGCTAGATTAAAATTGTATAGTGTTAGAAAGAGGGCTTATGAAAAAAACTATTTTATTTATTACTTGTACTTGCTTGCTAACGGCCGGATGTCTTTCCAAAGAACAAAAAGAAAAGGTAAATCTTTTTTGGGCGATGCAAATTATGAATGTAATGATGAAGATATCCGGCAAAGCCATGCCCGCTATGCCCATGCAACCGGCTAACGGGCAAATGCCTGTTGATTATCCTAATAATCCGGATGCCCCCATAATGCCCGCAACAAATCCTGAGGCTATCCCGCAGCGACCGGCCCCTCAAGTAATAGACGTTATGATGGACGATACCGCCTTGCCCGGCAAAGCTTCCCGTGAAGACCGCGTGCGTATGAAACAAGCATTGTCTGCCGTGCAAGAAAACAACCAAAAATTGCTACAAGATCTACGGAAAACCTTTGGCAATAATGTAAAAGAAAAAGCTTTTTATATTACGCTGGAAACGGAAAAACAACTTAAACAAGCGGCCGCCGAAGCCACCACTTACAGCGACTATATGGCCAAGCAACAACACCTTTTGGCACAACAAGAAAAAGCCATCGCTAAGTTAATGCAACAAAACAAGGCCAGCTTAAAACGCCTCAAAAAATAATTTATTATTAGTTGCTTGACACTACTCCGGTCTCCAAGACCGGAGTTTTTATTCCTCTTCTCTTTTTGGCCGCAAAATGCTATGCTAAAGGTTCCAATTAGTATTACAAGGAGAAAACACTATGAGAATGCTAGACATCATCATTAAAAAACGCAGCAACAAACCATTGACACAAGAAGAATTTAATTTTGTAGCACAAGGCGCCGCCAAAGGCACTGTGCCCGATTACCAACTTTCCTCGTTTTTAATGGCCTGCTTTTTAAACCCGCTTTCCGATAAAGAAACCGCTATGTTTACTAAAGCCATGGCACACTCGGGCGGCCGGTTAGATTTCAAAAAAGTAACTAAACTGCCTAAAGTAGACAAACACTCTACGGGCGGCGTGGGCGACGGAATTTCGCTAGCTCTAGCCCCCCTGGTGGCGTGTGCGGGCGTAGCGGTGCCGATGATGTCCGGCCGCGGGCTCGGCCATACCGGCGGCACGCTGGATAAATTAGAGTCTATGAAAAACTTCAACGTGCGCGTACCCGTTAAGGATATTTACAAACAAATTCAAAAATTAGATGTGTGTATGTTCGGCCAAACAAAAGACCTCGCGCCCGCTGATAAAAAATTATATTCCCTGCGGGATGCGTCCGGCTCGGTGGAAAGCCGTCCGCTGATTGTAGCCAGTATTTTATCTAAAAAATATGCCGAAGGCGTAGACAGCTTGCTCATGGACGTAAAATACGGCTCCGGCGCGTTTATGCAAAAATTAGAAGACAGCCGCAAACTCGCCCGGGCACTGGTTAATACCGCTAAACTTTTGGGGCTCAAATGCCGCGCGCTTATTACGTATATGGACCAACCGCTCGGACGCGCCATCGGCAACGCTAACGAAATGCGCCAAACCATTGAAATTTTGAAAGGGAATAAAACGCTCGCACCCGATTTTTATGAACTGCTCATGGAAGAAGCCGTGAACATGCTGCTTATCAGCGGCGCGCAAAAAGATGCCAAAAAAGCGCGTAAACTGTTGGAAGAAAAAATTGATAACGGCGAAGCCGCCGACAAATTGCGCGAAATGATTAAATGGCAAGGCGGCAATCCGGCCGTGGTAGATAAACCGGCGCAGTATTTTAAAGATGCTAAAATCAAATATGAAGTAAAAGCCGATAAAAACGGATATGTAGAACACATTGACGCCAAAACCGCGGGTGTAGCGGGCGTGTTACTCGGCGCCGGACGCAACACCATGGAAGACCCCATTGATTACGGCGCCGGTATTTGGTTATATAAAAAATGCGGAGACGCCGTGAAAAAAGGCGACGTGATTGCCACCCTTTATGCTTCAGACAAGAAGAGATTAGAGGCGGGCGTGAGTTTATTTAAAACAGCTGTAAAATTAAGTGCCAAAAAGCCAACCGGTTATAAAATTATAAAAGAAGTAATAAAATAAAAAAACAAACCCCCTGCCTAAGCAGGGGGAGTTTTTTCTAAACAGTTTTTAGCTTAGAAGTAGAAACGGCCGGTTAATGCCGCGCTGAAACCAGAGCGATCGGATAAAGTGTCGTCCCCTTTTTTTGCCTTAGCGGAAATATTATATTTCAGGTCTAACCCTAAAGCAAACAATTGGCTGAAACGATATTCCGCTCCTGCAGTGATATGCGGAAACACTTTTGTTTTGGAATCTGTTTCTTTTCCGAAACCATCGATTTTAGTCTCTAATTCCGTTTTGAGCAATGTTAAACCAGCTCCAGCAAACCAACTCCATTTCTCAATACCGTTATCTTTTTTGTAATATACCGTCACAGGAAATGCATATGTGTTTTCTGTGCCTTTTACGTTTGGAATGATGGGAGAATTTTTCAGTTCAACTTCGTTTTCCCCATAGAAATCAACTCCTAATTTAACGCCAACTTTGTTCGTTTCATCAGCTAAATCAAACTCATACAATCCTTCTAGTCCAAATATACCATAACCTTTGTCTAATTCTTTGCTGGAATAACCATAATCAAAGGCCTCATCGTATCCTTCCTTTAAATCCTTCGGATCATTTTCCCCAGCACCTAAGCGCAAGCCGAAGCCCCAGTTATCCGCAAACGCGGCCGGAGCAAAGCACAACAAACCAACTACTGCAATTACCAGTTTCTTCATTGACATCTCCTTTTGTTAATATAGACGGCGGGGTTCTTTACCGTCTTTTACTTCAAATCTGCGGAGGGAGCGGACCAACATCCCCGTTTTCCGCTGCCCGGTAGGGCGTTTTGATAAGCGATTTGGCTAAATCGTCAAAGCCCCATTTATCCTTAAAGGATAATACATATTTATACTGTTGTAAAGCTTTTTCGCGCTGTCCGAGCACATCATACACTTGCCCTAAACGCAGCTCGTTCCATACACCCCAGCGGCTGGGCTCTTGCGCGGCAACGGCTTTTTTGCCTTGTTCAAAAAGTTTCCGCGCTTGTTCAAAATTTCCTTGCGCCATTTGTACCGTGCCCAGTGCGGTATACGCACGGGAAATATAAATATCTTTGTAGAATTTGCTTTGACCGATTTGGTCTAAAAAGAATTGCGCTTGCGCGGTTACTTCGTCGTAATTTTTCGTTTCGTACAGACAGATGACTTCTACATAATGCATGAGCGGATTGGTGGGATATTTCGCACGCAACTGGCGGATAAACTCCAGCGACTTTTGCGGGTTATAGTATTTACTGCCGCGCGTGTTCTGCACTTCAATTAAAATCAACTTGGCACTATCGGACGTAAAAGTGGCCTTTTCGCGCGCCAAATTAAGTTGTTTTACACCTTCTGCCGGGTCGCCTTTAATAGCTACGATTTTAGCCAAAATTTTAATGACGCTGGGCAACGTGCCGGTAAAATACTGATAAATACCAAGCCCGAAAAAAGCATCATAATACGAAGGGTCTATTTTTAACGACTTCTCCAAATTACTAATGGCTTTCCGCCCGGAGAAATACGCCGTTATCCAACTGCGGTTACGCATAGAAAACATCGCCCGCAACCCGTACAACGCACCTATTCCCATATAACCGTTTGGGTCGTTGGGGTGTACTTTTATCCAACGCTTAATGCCGTCAATAGAATCATTTAAAATTTGTTCAAAAACTGCGCGTTGCTTGTCGTCACTCGTTTCAAATTCATATTCATAGCGGCTCCACGCAATCATCGCATTGCCAAAATGAGCAAACGGATGATCGGGATATACGGCAAAAACGCGTTGAATATTTTGCTGTGCAGTAGAATAATCTAAACTATACACGCCGTTGATGCCTTCTTTGGCCCACGCCATTACATCCGGCGGAAGTTTAATTTCCGCCCGGGCCGGAAAAGCAACTAACGCCACACAAATAACAGCGATTAGTTTTTTACACACGCGCATTATTTTTTAGCCTCAATTTTATCTTTACCAAAATACGGACGCAAGGCTTTAGGAATAATCACAGAACCGTCTGCTTGTTGGAAGTTTTCTAAGATAGCCGCAAACGTGCGGCCCACGGCCAAACCGCTGCCGTTTAACGTATGTAAGTATTCCTGTTTGCCAAGTGTATTTTTGTAGCGTAACCCCATCCGGCGGGCCTGAAAATCTAAACAGTTGGAGCAGGAAGAAATCTCGCGGAATTTATTTTCGCTGGGCATCCAAACTTCAATATCATACGTTTTAGCCGACGAAAAACCAATGTCTCCGCTACACAGTTCTACTATGTGATATGGAATTTCCAACGCTTTTAACACGTCTTGCGCATCAGACACCATTTGCTCCAACATGTCGTTGGAATTTTCCGGCTTGGAAAGCATTACCAGTTCCACTTTATCAAACTGGTGATTGCGAATTAAACCGCGCGTGTCTTTGCCGTACGTGCCCGACTCCTTGCGGAAACACGGCGAATAGGCGGTTAGTTTAATCGGCAATTCTTCTTCCGGCACGACGCGGATGCGGTTTAGGTTGGTAAGCGGAATTTCCGCCGTGGAAATTAAAAATTGTTTCGGCTCGCCGGTCAATTCATACATATCTTCGCGGAATTTAGGCAACTGCCCGGTACCGATTAAAATATCTTCGTTTACAATTACAGGCGGCAAAATTTCCGTGTATCCTTTTTTAGCGTGCATATCTAACATAAACGAAATAATCGCACGTTCCAGCCGCGCGCCTTCGCCTTTAAAAAGCGCAAAGCGGCTGCCGGACAAGGCCGCGGCGGCTTCAAAATCTAAAATGCCCAATTTTTCGCCGACGGATTGGTGGTCCAGCGGTTTAAAATCAAACTGAGGCAGCGGCAACGAACACGGGATATATTCCGGGTTGTCTGCATCCGAAACGCCGACGGGGATTTTCTCGTTAGGTATATTGGGGATGGATAACAACAAATCGGTTACTTCTTTTTTAAGCGGCTCAAGTTCGCTTTCTTTGGCGGCCATTTCTTCTTTAATTTTACCTACTTCGGCCATCGCCGCTTTGGCAGCCTCGTCGCCTTGTTCTTTTTTAATTTTACCGATAGATTTAGACATTTCATTGCGCTTGGCGCGCAATTCTTCCACTTTAGCTAAAACCGTTTTGTAGGCGGTATATTTGGTTAACACTTCCTCAATCTGCCCGGCAAGTTCCGGTTTGCGTAACGACAAACGTTTTTTAAATTCTTCGGGATTTTCAACAATTTTTTTAATGTCTAACATACTATCCTCTTTAAGTTTAATCTTCTACCTGAATCAAATAGGGCTCGGGGAACAAATGGCGGTAGGGCTTAAAAGTAGCTACGGCATATTCCATCCCATAGGAAGTTAACAACCGCACACTGACCGGCGCCACCGAGCTTTGCCCCGCCACTAACACGCCCACCGTTAAAACAAAAAGAACTACCGCCAATTTTACCGCGGAAAAAAATACCTGCACTACAAAACGGCTTGCTTGCCAAGCCAACGATGATTTTGGAGGGGTCATTTTGTTTGCTGCCGTTTGGCGAGCTCCTTTTTAAAACTTTTTACCAGTTTATATGCAATACGGTCCGCGCTATCTAACGTGCTGGAAGAAGTATCATCTGCCGAACCAATCCATATAATTTCAGCCGTTTCCACATCCACCATTTTGGCAATCAACGCTACCCGCCCGCGAATGGTATATTCCGTCGGGCGAACTTCCGCCGTGCGGGAAACCTCCGTGCCCACATTGCGAATTACCCCCGCGTAAGAGCCGTCCGGCAAGCGCACTGTGTCTTGCGCATATACCGGTTTAGCTTGCGTTTTGCGCGAAGCGGTAAGTGTCAACTCGGTTCGTTCCGGCGTATAGGCGCTGACTTCGCCTATCAAAAGCACATCCACTCCCAAAATTCGTCCGATTTCGCGGGTGGTTTGCGGGGATAAATAGCCGGATACCGCTATATTATGTTCGTTCAAAACACTTTCCAGCCGCGCACGTTCCACGACCCGAAAACCACTGTTAAGCAAGTATTTAGCAAACAAATTTTCCACCCCTTGCATTTCCTGCCACGGGCTGTTAAACGCCATGATGCCGATACGTTCCATATTGTCAAAATTGTAGGTTTGGCTAATGACTGTTTTGGGAGTACACCCTGCCAAAATAAACAAACCGGCTGCTAAAAAACTTGTGATTTTCTTCATATGTTTATTATATAATTTTTGGACACAGAAGAAGAGCCAAACCGCATGACGCAATAAAATTTTGTTCCTTTTTACCCAACAAGCCAACTTTTAAAGGCTTTTGTACCCCCGCGGCAACTGCCTATTGTAAAAGAACTGTAAAATTTTTAAAATATTAAGAGAGGTATATATAAAAAGTTATGAAAAAATTATTACTACTTGTTGTTTTATTTGCGGCCGCACCCGTTTTTGCGCAAGATTATTACGGTTTGCAAGAATACGGCCTTCGCAAAAACACGACCCGGGGGGAGGGGTACGGCGGCGTGGTTTTGCCCGGCAATAACTGGAACAAAAACGGTTACGATTTAGGCGGCACCGGTTGGACAGCCGGCCTGGGTTTTACCCGCAACCTCGTGCCTTTCTTCGGGCTTGGTTTGGACGGGAACTACGCGCAACTGGGTGACGGTGAAAAAGACAGCTCCGGCAATTATTACCGTACCGGCGTAATAACCGGGCTTGTGACCGGGCGCTTTAGCTTTTTCCCCTCGCAAGCGACTCGTCCTTACATCCCGTTTGGTTTAGGGTTAGGACACACCTTTGTACGCCAAAAATTAAATGACGGCGGACATGTAACCACCGACGGAACCGATATGGCCGGGATGTTGGGCGCCGGGTTAGAATTTGACCTGGATGACAACCTCATTTTTGGGGTAGAAGGCCGTTACTACCGGATTGAAACCGCCAGCAAAGTAAAAGAAGCTTTTGGCAAAGGGCATTACAACCATTATTCCGTTATGTTAAAAATGGGTTGCCGTTTCTAAAGTAATTTAGTTAAATCCGCCGCCCGCAAGCGGCGGATTTTTTATAAGGAAAAACATGCAAGAATTTTTGATTAAAATTGTTATCTCTCTTGTATTGGGCGGAGCCCTGGGTATGGAACGCCAATATCACGACAAGCCCGCCGGATATGCAACCAACTGTTTAATCTGTTTGGGTGCTATGTTGTTTACGGTTTTATCCGAATATATGGGCAATGCCGGAGGAGACCCCGGACGTATCGCCGCTCAAGTAGTTACCGGGGTGGGCTTTATCGGCGCCGGGTCTATTTTGCGCGACGGAAATAAAATTTCCGGTTTAACCACCGCCGCTAATGTGTGGGCAGTAGCCGCTATCGGTATGGCAATTGGATATAACCAACTTTTCCTTGCCACCACCACTACGGTTGCTATTTTGCTATTGCAGCTGTTTATGCGTCAAACCATCCATGTAATGGAACTTTTGAAACGTTACGACTCCATTTTTCTCGTATGCGATCCAAGTTGGGATATCGTAGAAAAAATTTCTAAACAAATTGAAAAACAACATGTAACTATTTTAAAACAAGAAGTTACCAAACAAGATAATAAATTTCACGTAAACCTGGTAGCCACCTTTACCGGGCGTGAATTTCAAAAAATTACCAAAGAACTTTTGGAAATGCCGGAAGTTTATAGTTTATACAAATAGGAGATTTTATGACGGACAACACCCTTATTCCGCTGTTTAACCTTAAGGAACAGCACGACAGTTTAAAAGAACAAATCAACCAAGCTGCCGCCGAAGCGCTTAATTCTATGCATTGGCTTTTAGGTCCGCAAACCGAAAAATTTGAAGAAGAATTCGCCAAAACCATCGGCGTCAAACATTGTATTACTTGCTCGTCGGGCGCCAGTGCTATTCAAATTGCTTTAAAAGCCGCCGGCATCGGCCCGGGAGACGAAGTAATTACTACGCCGTTTACTTTTATTGCCACCACATCTTCAGTCTCTTTGACCGGCGCTAAATTTGTATTTGCCGATATTGATCCGCGCACCTACAATTTGGATGTTACCGACGCGGAACGCAAAATCACCAAAAAAACAAAAGCTATTTTGCCCGTCCACCTTTACGGTTATCCCGCCGATATGAACGCTATTATGCACTTGGCTAACGAGCACGGCTTAAAAGTAATTGAAGATTGCGCCCAAGCCCACTTGGCTTCTTGCGGCGGAGTGATGGTAGGCGGCATCGGCGACGCCGGTTGCTTTAGCTTTTATCCGAGCAAGAATTTGGGCGCGTGCGGGGACGCCGGCTGTATTACTACCAATGATGATGATATTGCCAATCGTTGCCGCTCGTTACGCCACAGCGGCCGCGCTATGGGCAAAGCCTATGAATACGACTTGGAAGGCTCTACTTTACGTATGGACGAAGTTCAAGCCGCTATTTTGCGCGTGAAATTGCCGCACTTGGAAGAGTGGACGGAAAAACGCCGCAAAGCTGCCGCTTGGTATGAAGAAGGATTATCCGGCGTGCCGGTGGTTTTACCCCCCACCCCGCCGGCCGGCTCCTCCCAATCGTATTATGTGTTCACTATCCGCGCCGAAAAACGCGACGAATTGCAAGCGTATTTAAAAGAACACAATATCGGCTCGGCCGTTTACTACCCGGTACCGCTTTACAAGCAACCGGCGTACGCGCATTTAAAATTAAAAGCAGCCGACTATCCCAACGCCGAAAAAGCGGCGCAAGAAGTGTTATCTATCCCTATGTTCCCGGAAATTACACAGGAACAAGTAACCCGGGTATGTGACACGATCCGCGCCTTCTACGAAGAAAGATAAAAACGACGGGTGGTAACTTTTATTTGCACACGAAACCTAAAACACAACGTTTTAGGTTTCGTTGCTTACAGAGGCAATCCTAAATTAAGTTTAAGATGACGCTCTTTTTTTGCGAGCTTGTGCGTACTTATAGAAGATAACAACTGCTGTTTAATTACAACATCTTATTTTTAAGGTGGCCTGCTTCCCCAAGACTAACTTTGCGTAAGTTTATATGATTTTTCAAAATCGCTTTTAGTTTGCGGGGCAAGTTGCCCGCATAGGCGTAGCGGTAGCTACGTCAAGGGCAAGGCACCGCAAAATAAACAGATTTTGGAAAATTGTATATCAGTAGCAAGTAACAAGGGCGCAAACGTAATGTTTGCACCCTTGTACGCGTTTATAGAAGATACCAACAGCCGTTATAACATTTTATTTTTCAAACGGCTGGCGATATTATCCAGCTCATCCAACGAGTGATAATGAATGACCAGCGTACCTTTCTTCATATTCTTGCCGTATTTCACTTCTACTTTGGTGCCCAGGGCAACTTGTAGGTCGTTTTCAAAACTTGCTACTTCCGTCGGTTTAGCCCCTTTAGCAGCCTTTTTGGAAGGCGCCATCAACGCGCGGGCGGCATCTTCGGCTTGCCGTACCGACATTTTGCTGTTTTTTAATTTCTTAAAAAGTTGCTCCCGTTTGGCCGGGTCCGACACCATTAAAAGCGCGCGGCCGTGCCCTTCGGTAAGCGTGCCTTCCTGCAGCGCATCTTGGATATGCGGTTCTAATTCAAGCAAGCGAAGCGCGTTGGAAATAGCCGCTTTGGACTTGCCGCAATAAGACGCTAAATCCGTCTGCGTGATATAAAACTTATTCATTAAATTGCGGTACCCGAGCGCGGTTTCTATGGGGTTTAAATCTTCGCGTTGGATGTTCTCAATTAACGCCAACGCGCACATTTCTTGGTCGCCCAAATGTTTGTGGACAATGGCATCAATTTCCGTTAAGCCGGCAAGTTGCGTGGCGCGAAAACGCCGTTCTCCGACGACAATTTCGTATTTATCCAGCCCGGCATCATACACTACGACTATCGGTTGAGTCAACCCATGCTCTTTAATAGATTGCGCTAATTCTTGCAATTTTTCCTCGTCAAAAACGCGGCGCGGCTGAAAACGGTTGGGTACAATTTTGCTTACCGCAATACGGGAAACGACCGTCCCCGTCGGTGCGGCGGCCGTAACCTCCTGCGTTGTCATATTGGAAATTTCTTGCGTTTGTTTAATCAGGGCATCTAACCCTCTTCCTAAAGCCTGTCTAACCATATCAGCCTCCGAAATCGTAATTAACGGCGCGTTCGCCGGTCATTTGGAAATTATGATAATCTTCTACATTAGCTCCGCGGCGGCCCAAAAATTCTATAGCCAGTTGCATATAGGCGTTGGCTCCGCGGCAAGCCGGGTCGTAATCAAAAATAGATTGCCCGAAGCTCGGCGCTTCGGCTAAACGGATATTACGCGGAATCGGCGTTTTATATACTTGATCACCGAAAAAGCGGCTTACTTCACCCAATACCTGTTTGGATAAATTCATGCGGGAGTCAAACATAGTAAGCACGCCGCCGTCCATCTTTAATTGGGGATGTAGAAATTGTTTTATTTTGGCTACCGTGCTGATAAAATGAGCTAATCCTTCCATGGCATAGTATTCGCACTGGACCGGGGTAATAACGCTGTCGGCAGCCATCATAGCGTTTAAGGTAAGCAACCCCAAAGAAGGCGGACAATCTATAATAATGTACTTATACATAGCGCGTAGCGGCTCTAACACTTCTTTTAACATATTCTCGCGGCCGCGTACATTAACAAGTTCTGTTTCCGCGCCCGCTAAATTTTTACAGGCCGGGATAACATCTAAAAACTCATTGGAAGTCTGGCGGATCACTTGCCCGAAGGCGGCGGCTTTTATCAAAAAATGATAAACAGATTTTCCCCCCTCTTCCACGGTCACGCCTAAGCCGGAGCCGGCATTTCCCTGCGGGTCAAAATCAATTAGCAACACTTCTTGGTTTAAGCAAGCCAGCGCGTATGACAAATTGATAGAAGTAGTTGTCTTTCCTACGCCGCCTTTTTGGTTAGCAACCACTACAATTTCTCCCATAATTCCTCCGAACTAAAGTATATATTTATTAAACATTATTTAATATAAAAAATCAATGTGTTTTCACGTGAAAATTATTTGACCGTTCCCATACGGCTCGGCGGCCAGTGAATTATCCACGCTTTACCTTTGATGTTTTTTTCCGGCACCGGACCCCAAAATCGGGAATCGCACGAATTATCCCGGTTATCCCCCATCGCAAAATAAGTTTTCTCCGGTACCGTAACCGGGCCAAATTGGTCGCGCAGAAACATCCCCAATACGTGTTCCAATTCATGCTTTTCCCATAATTGTTGGTAATTGTCTGCCAGTACTTCCGGAACCTCTTTTTTATCATAATGAGCACGTTGTACATCATCAAATTTTTCGTAAGGTTGCAATGGGGCTAATTCTCCGTTTACATAGGCCCGGGAATCTTTTACTTCCACCGTATCACCGGGCAAGGCAATTACGCGCTTAACAAAATCACGCTTATATTGGCTGCCGCCGCAATTTTGTTGTTCGCGGGATTCAGCCGGGAATTCAAATATAATAATATCCCCCCGCTTAATGGGTTTAGCCCAAAGGCGCTTTTGTGTAAAAGGAATTTTTAAACCGTAGGCCATTTTATTTACAAACAAGTGGTCGCCTTCCAAAAGAGTATCCCGCATAGAGGCGGAGGGAATTTTGAAAGCCTGTAGAAAGAAAAACATAACAATAGAAGCCACAAATCCGGCAAAATAAACGGTATTACACCACTCTAAAGCTGCTTTGATAAGCGGTTTTTGTCCTTCCTCATTTAAAGAGCGGTTTTTAAAGAAACTATATATAGTATACCCTAATATAGCCGCAGAGCCCAGTATAAATTTACCATAGGGGAAATCTCCCCCCGGCCCGCCGCTCATCACAAATAAAATTAAGTATAAGGCGGTATTTAGAATAAGTAGCAAATAAGCCGAGTGCCAATAGACAAAATGGGGCGCAAAATTTTTCTTATCCATTAGATAGCGGCTTATCTTATAAAAGACATACATAATACACGCTATGATAAACAATCGTAATTCCATATATTCTCCTTTAGATTAGTTTTCACGTGAAAACTCACCCGAAACCACCTGTTGATAAATTTGTTGATAATGTGTTAAATTGTCCGTTATTTGAGATGCTTTTTCTAAGGAATTTTCTCCCATTTCTAAACGGGTACTCTCATTTTCAACCAATAGGTTTAAAAAGCAGCTGAGCAGTGTTATATCTTGGGGCTGAAAAACATACCCGTTTTTGCCATGTTCCACCCAATTAGGCATATCCCCTACATTACTAACTACACAAGGCAAACCGACTTGCAACGCTTCCAGCAAAGCCAACGGCAAGCTTTCCTCTAAGGAAGGCAAAACAAATACATCTGCCATATTCAAATAGGCGTTTACTTGACTTTGTTCCCCGGCTAAAATCACACAATCTTTCATACCGCTTTGCCGGATATATCGTTCCATTTTAGCGCGCTCTTCCCCTTCCCCTACATATATTAAACGCACCTGCGGATGGCGCAACCAAACATTGCGAAAAGCCTGTAATAATGTCATAGGGTCCTTAACTCCGGCCAGCCTTGCCACGCATATAAAAACAATAGTTTTCACGTGAAAACCATATCTGGCGCGTTCTTGTTCACGCAGGGTAATGTCTTTATAAAATTGAGTTTTATCTATACTGTTTGGCAATAAATAGACTTTATTCTTATCATATCGCTGATGTTTAATAAGATAATCTGCTGTAGATAAAGACTCCGCCACGGTTAGTGTATCTTGAACTTTTAAAAAACGATCCAATAAACGTAGTAAAAATGGTTTTTTGGATAAATCAAAATGAGGAGTAACTATTAGCTTCACTTTTGTTCCGGCACAAGCAAGGCGCGCGTATTCTATCGCGCGAAATAACATTGCATGGACTATATCCGGCTGAAAAGATTTTACTTCTTCCCGTATTTTTTGAATAACTTTTCCGGGCAATTTACTGTGAATGCTTTTTACTTCTATACCATTACGTTCCATTTCAACCGCTACATTTCCAAGCCGTTTAATACATAATACTTTTACTTGATTACCGGATTTAGATACGGCTTTCGTTAAAACAGAAAGCGCTTTTTCAGCTCCGCCGGTTTGCGTGGATGAAATGATATATAAAATCTTCATATTTGATATTATAGTATTTTTTTAGGACAAAACAACTTTTTCTCTTTTATACTAAAAAATAAATTTGTGGGAGGAAAACAGGATATGAAAAAAGTGCTTAAAAAATAAGCACTTTTTTCAAAAACGCCCTAAATTTTAATTTTGAGCGGTAAATTGAGCCTTCCCTACCCCGCAAACCGGGCATAACCAATCTTCTTTTACATCTTCCCAAGCTGTTCCGGCAGGAACTCCGTTTTCCGGATCGCCTACCGCCGGATCATATACATAACCACAAACTTCGCAAACATATTTTACCATACGAATCTCCTTTTTTTATTTTTTAAAATTGATGCGTTGCCCCGGGGGGAACTTTACCTTTTATAACGTGATGATAATACTCATAAGTAAGCGGCACGCCCTCGGTATTAAAAACGCCGGCGTCTTTTACCGCACCCACAAAAAGCGTGTGCGTTCCGACGTCAAGCGTATGTTCTACTTGCGCTTCTAAATACGACAATGTATGCAAACTAATCAACGGGCATCCTAACTCCCCCGTCGTAAAAGGGGCCTTAGCAAACTTATCAAAATTGCGCCCGGTGCGAAAACCGAAATTTCCTATAAACGGTAAGGTGGCCTTTTGATCTAAAGGCATGGCCGCAAAACGACGCGTACGAAGTAAAATTTCGTGCGTGAAACTTTGTTTGTTGACGGAAATAGCTACCCGCGGAGGCTGAGCTGTCACTTGGAAAACGGTATTTAAAATCATACCGTTTTTCTGTTCTCCGTCTGCAACCGTCACAATATACAAGCCATATGTGATAAATTGCAACCCTTGGTTAATTTGTGCGCATGTCATCATACGTTCAATTTTGCTGTAATTTTCCGGCTGATTTCTTCGCCCAGTGCACGGCAATTATTGAGTGCTTCTTCGTCGGGAACAAACGATGTTTTCAAAGCCGGCGTGGCCAGTTCTATTTGCATACTTTCCAGTGTACGCATCAAATCTTCTATGGGTGCGCCGTTCCAACCGTATGAGCCAAAAGCCGTTCCGATTAAATTCTTTTTACGCAGTCCTTTCAAATAACAAATTACATCCGCCATTGACGGAAAAATCTGGCTGTTTAATACCGGCGTTCCAATCAGCAATGCTGCGCTGTCTAATAATTCCAACGCAACATCACTACGATGGCTATGGTGCATAGAAAGCAGTTTTACTTGCGTGCCGCCGGCGGTAAGCCCGTCGGCGATTTGGCGGGCCATTTTTTCGGTACTTCCCCACATAGAATCGTACACAATAACGGCTTTATTCGTCGGACGTTGGGCGGCCCACTTGGCATACAAATTCACAATCTTCGTCGGATCCTTGCGCCAAATAAACCCGTGATCGGGGGCAATCATTTTGGGAGCAAGTCCCATTTTTTTAACTTGTTCTAAAAATCGCAGTACAATATCCGAGTACGGCAAAACGATATTGGCATAGTATTTTTCTGCTTCGGTCAACCAGATACGTTCGTCGTTCTCGTCGTCAAAAAGCCGGTTGGTAGCCAGGTGCATACCAAAAACATCGTTACTAAATAAAATGTTTTCTCTTTCCAGATAAGAAAACATGCTATCCGGCCAATGCAGCATACGCGCTTCCACAAACGAAATGGTATCATCGCCCACATCAATACGGTCGCCGGTTTTGACAACCTTAAATTTCAAATCTTTGTGTAAGTGCCCCATTAAATCTTTTAATCCCATGGCCGACACATATACTTCTTCGGGATTAACCGTTTTTACGGTTTCTACCAAGGCACCGGAGTGGTCCAATTCCGAGTGATTGGAAATGATAATTTGAATTTTTGCCGGGTCTATGACGCTTTTAATACGCTCCATCATCTCATCGTAAAATTCGTGTTTTACCGTATCAATAAGCGTGGGTTTTTCGCTGAGAATCAAATAGGCGTTGTACGTCGTCCCCCGATGCGTGGCATACCCGTGAAAATCACGTAAATTCCAATCAATAGCTCCTACCCAATATACTTTGTCCGAAATTTTGACCGCCTTCATCATACGTAGAAAACTCCCTTTTTAATCTTCCGCTTGCCACAACCCGTGTAAATTACAATATTCACGCGCAGTTACTTTTTCGGCCTTTGTTTCAAAAACAGCTTCCGGTTTATCTCCGGGATTTAAGTGTTTACGTTGTACACGACCGCAGGGTAAACATAATAATTCAATCCACTCAATATGGTGCTCGGCGGTAGAAGGATGTTCTACACTCCCTACCTTTACCTTGTAACCACCCGGCACTTTTTCAATAACCGGCACGTGTTTTTCAGCAGCACCGTCGCTTGTTCCGGCAATAGCCCGCTTCATAGGCTGCCCGCAGCATACCAACTCTCCCACGGCAGCGTGTACCACTTCTATACGGTTGCCGCAAACCGGACAAACAAAAATATCATGTAATTGTGTCATCCTTTCCCCCTTTTTTATTTCGTCGTAGTCAAAGTATATAATATTTCAGTGGTAACTAGCCACCCTTTTATTATAAAAAGGCTTTTCTTTCTAACTCAAGCCCAAAAAATGATTAGAATCTATATTTTAAGCAAAATTAAGCTCTATAAGTTTTTTTATTCATTAAAACAAAAAGGGCTATTTTTAAAAAAATCTTTAATTTAAGCGTCTTTTAATCATTTAAACACCATTTCTGTTATTTTTAATTGCCAAACCTTTCAATAAGTGGTAATATATAATAAGTTATTTTGTAATTAGGATGGTAAAGCTGTGCAGAATTTAGAGAAGTACCCTCAACTCATCTCTGTTTTTCAAGATATTGAAAATATTATAGGCAAAGATGCATACGATATGTGGTTACGTCCGGCAGAAATAGATTTTGCCGGAAATACGCTTACTATTTTTTTACCCAATCAATTTTGGGGAAATACCATCCGCGAACGATATGAACACACCATTAAAGATGCTTTTTTGAAACATTTAGGCGCGGATATTGAACTGGTTTATCAAATTGATGTAAAAACCCCTACCCCAACTGTGACGTCAGCACAAGATGTGTTGCCCGTTCAACCGGTGCAACCGGCGGCTCCTAAAATCAATCCTTTTGCGTCGCGGTTAAATTCATCATTTACGTTTGAAAATTTTATTGAATCTCCTTCAAACCGTTTTGCATATAAAGCCGCTCAGGCTGCATCTAAAAAATTAGGCGCGCGGGAAAATAATCCTTTAGTTATTTATTCCTCGCCGGGACTTGGTAAAACCCACTTATTACACGCTATCGGTAACCAAATTTTGAAAGACAACCCGTCGGCCAAAGTTCTGTATATGTCCGGTGAAGAGTTTGTAAGTGAATTTATTGACTCTTTACAAAATAAAGTACATGATAGCTTTCGTAAAAAATGCCGCACATTGGACTGTTTCTTAATGGATGATATTCAATTTGTATCCGGTAAAGAGGCTTGTTTACAAGAATTTTTTGACACATTTAATGCCCTGTTTGCCAGTGGTAAACAAATTGTTTTATCGTCCGATAGAACACCCCAACAACTGGAGTGGAATGAGCGGCTTTCTTCACGGTTGTTATCGGGAATTACAGCGGAAATTAAACGTCCGAATTTAGAAACCCGTATTGCTATTTTACGTCAAAAGCGTGATTCTATCAACTTTGATATTGGTGATGACGTGTTGGCGTTTATTGCCGAAGGCGTCCAAACCAATGTACGTGAACTGGAAGGTTCTTTATTTAGGTTAGTAGCCTATTGTAGTATGCACGGAGTAATCCCCTCTATTGCAATTGCCAGGGAAGTTTTAGCTGATATTTTAGTGTCTAACGATACATTTTCCATTAACGTAAACAGTATTAAAAAGATAGTAGGTAAACACTTTAGTATAAAAATGGAAGATTTTAATTCTAAGCGTAAAACGCAGTCTGTTGCGTGGCCGCGCCAAATTGCTATGTTTTTAACTACCGAATTAACCGATTTATCGTTACCGGAAATCGGACGGGAGTTTAACCGCGATCACAGCACGGTTGTTCATGCGCGGGATACTGTGAAGGAAAAAATAAACACAGACCCATTTTTTGCCGCTGAAATTAACCAAATTATTTTGGATATTAAAACTGTGGATAATAAATAACAAACAGTGGATAACCGGCTGAAAGAAAAGAAAAAAAGGGGTATAAAATTTTTAACTGTGTATAATGTGCATATAAAAAGTGGGTTGTACACAGTTAGATTATAAAATTTATAGAGGATAACTCACATAATCCACACTATAAACAGGACATAATACAGGAAATATAAATATGAAAATAAATATTACTAAGTCAGTACTTTTGGAAGGTATCCAAGTTATTTCGGCAGGGGTATCTGCCCGCACTACATTACCTATTCTGCATAATTTTTTATTAGAAGCTTATAAAGGTAAATTAAAGTTAGTCCGCACGGATATGGAAATGGCCACGGTGCACTTTATAAATGCAGAAGTAGAAGAAGAAGGTAGTATTACTATTCCGATGAAGGAATTTTCGGATATTATTAAAAATCTTCCTGACGATAAAGAAATCAATTTGACTTTAGATGAGAATAATAAATTTCATATTAAATCCGGTAAAAGTAAATTTTGGGTAATGGGTACACCTAAATCGGAATATCCGGCTGTTCCCGAAGTGGCTAGTGAAAACACCGTAGAATTAGATCCCCTTGAACTACAAAAAATGATTGAAAAAACAGCGTTTTCTGCCTCTACACAAGAAACCCGCTATATTTTAAACGGTCTATTATGGAATAATACAGCGGATAAATTTGAAATTGTAGCCACCGACGGCGGACGTTTAGCGATTGCCTCACACGCGGCTTTGCCCGGTTCTGCGCCTTTTAAAATTATTATTCCTACTAAAATTTTAAATGAAATTTGCCGGTATATTTCTCTTATTAAACCGGGTAAAGACAGTAAAATAAATGTAAGTGTTTCGGCTAATCAAGTTAGTTTTGTTATAAACGAAACCACGTTTATTTCCCGTTTAATTGAAGGAAATTTTCCAAACTATAACCAAGTAATTCCGACGAAGAAAAACATCTCTTTTGATGTTTTTTCTAAAGAATTATTAGCTTCTACCCGTCGTTCTGCGCTCTGCTCGGACGAGTTTGGAAGTGTTGTTAAATATCAACTGGAAAATAATACACTTACAGTTACTTCTAATTCTCAAACGATGGAATTTTCAGATGAACTTCCGGTAGTATATACGGCAGAAAGTTTTAACGCTGCTTTTAACCCGCAATACATTATTGATGTACTTAAAAACATTTCATCTGAAAAAGTATCTTTTTCGTTTGTAAATGCTTCGCAGCCGGTACTTGTAGAACCGGTTGGAGACGAAATGTTTAAGTATGTAATTATGCCGGTGAGAGTGTAATGAAATTTGGCCAAACGCCGCGGCCAACCTGGTACGCCAGTTCTAATTTATCGGAACGGTTTAATAAACTCGGTTCTCGCTTAAACCGCTTGATGATATTGGACCACGTATGGACGCAGTTAGTGGGAAATAAAGCTAAATTTTGGGTATTACACGCTGTTCAAAACGATACGCTGTATGTAAAAGTAAAAATTGCGGTAGCGAAAAATGAACTAATTGCCCGTAGACAACAGTTGGTGGGGGAATTAAATAAACATTTTTCCGCGCCGTGGATAAAAAAAATAGAGATTTTGTAATTTTAGTATTTTGATTAAGGAGTTGTGCATGACTGCAGAAGAAAAAGAGAAGGATTATGATTCTTCCAAAATTACTGTTTTAGAAGGTTTGGAAGCGGTACGCCGCCGTCCGGCGATGTACATTGGTTCTACGGGTCTTCCCGGGTTGCACCATTTGGTCTATGAAGTAGTAGATAACTCGGTGGACGAAATTTTAGCCGGTGGCGCCACTACGATTACCGTTACTATTAAAGGGGATATGACGTGTTCTATTCAGGACGACGGACGCGGTATCCCGGTAGATTTAATGAAGAATGCCAAAGATGCTAAATTGCGCACCAAATCGGCGTTAGAAGTAGTGATGACGGTCTTGCACGCCGGCGGTAAATTTGACAGCGGTGCATATAAAGTATCCGGCGGTTTACACGGGGTAGGTGTATCGTGTGTCAACGCATTATCAGAAACGATGGAAGTGGAAGTCCGCCGCGACGGTCACGTCTATTTCCAACGCTATCACCGCGGTAAGCCGGAAGATAAAGTACAAATAATCGGCGATACCAAAGAACACGGTACCAAAGTTACTTTCCATGCTGATAAAGATATCTTTGGCGAACTCGCTTTTTCGTATGAAGTTATCGGCAACCGCTTGCGTGAGCTTGCGTTCTTAAATGCCGGGGTAAAAATTATTTATACCGACGAACGCAAAGACGATAACCAAACCGTTACGTTCTTCTACGAAGGCGGTATTTCGCAATTTGTGAAATTCTTAAACGCCAACAAAAATGTGTTAAACCCCGAGCCGATTTATTTAACCAAAGAGGTGGGGGATAACTACATCTCGTTTGCGATTCAATATAACGAAAGTTATTCCGAAAATGTATTTTCCTTTGTTAATAACATTCACACCGTGGAAGGCGGTACGCATTTGAGCGGTTTTCGCAGTTCTTTAACGCGTATTATTAACGAATATATCAAAAACAATAACCTCTCCAAACACAAAGATATTTCCGTGGGCGGGGACGATATTAAAGAAGGTTTAACGGCTGTATTATCCGTTAAAATTCCGCACCCGCAATTTGAAGGGCAGACGAAAACCAAACTCGGCAACTCCGAAGTAGAAGGGATTGTACGTTCAGTCGTAGGGGATACGTTATCCACTTTCTTTGAAGAGAACCCCAAAACGGCCCGTGCCATTTGTGAAAAATGCGTCGGCGCGGCCGTGGCCCGCGAGGCGGCGCGCAAAGCGCGTGATTTAACCCGCCGCAAAGGTGCGTTAGAGGGGGGAAGTCTGCCGGGTAAATTGGCCGATTGCCAAGAACGCGATAGCGCCAAATGCGAACTCTTCCTCGTAGAGGGTGATTCGGCCGGCGGTTCGGCCAAACAAGGGCGCGACCGCGTGTTCCAGGCGATTTTGCCGCTTCGCGGTAAAATTTTAAACGTGGAAAAAGCGCCGCTCGTTAAAATTCTCTCCAGCGATACCGTGCGCGATTTGATTTCTGCCGTCGGTACCGGGGTAGGGGAAGGCGAAGGCGGTTTTGATATTTCCAAACTGCGTTACAACAAAATTATTTTAATGGCCGATGCTGACGTGGACGGACAACATATTTCCACATTGTTGCTTACGTTTTTCTATCGCCAATTAAAACCGCTCATTGATGCGGGACACATCTATTTGGCCCAGCCGCCGCTGTACAAAGTAAAAAAAGGCAAAGTAGAGCAATACTTACAAACCGAAGACCAAATGCAACAGTGGCTTATGAAGGAAGGCTTGGCGACGGTAACTGTTACCGATATGAAGCAAAATAAAGCGTTAACGCACGATAGTTTACGCGATTTGCTTAAGATACTGCGTGATGTAGAAGATATTTTGGGCAAATTAGAAGTAAAAAATATCACGCTTAATGACTTTATGGCTTTCCTCGCGGAAGGGCGTGTGCCGCTTTACCGTATTCCGTTACAAAGCGGCGGTTTCCGTTACTTCTATACGGAACAGGAATACCGCGATTACGAAAACCAGTATGTGCAGGAAAAACGCGAAGAATTGGCAGCTGACGGTGTAGATGTCGCTACAATGACAGATGAAGCGTTGGTGCCCGAACATCAGAGCTTGTTTGAGTTTGGCAAACTATTAGCATGCGAAAAGAAGCTGCAAGCGTATCATTTTACGTTTGCGCAGTACCCGGTCATTGAAAGTGAAAAAGACCGCGTAACGCCGCTTTTTAAAGTAAATAACGGCAAAACGGACACGCTTGTATACAGCTTGGCCGAATTGTTACACGAAGTCAAAGAAGCCGCCTCTGCGGGTGCCAGCATCCAGCGTTACAAAGGGTTAGGGGAAATGAACCCCGAACAGTTGTGGGAAACGACGATGGATCCGGCCCGTCGCAAACTCATCCAAGTTAAAATCAACGACGCGGCCGATACGGAACAGGCGTTTACGATGCTGATGGGAGATAAGGTAGAGCCGCGGCGCGACTTTATCCAAACCCACGCCTTGGAAGTAAAGAACTTAGATATTTAATTACTGCCGCCGCGGTTTGTTTCCGCGGCGGACAACGATTTGTCTTAATTAGGAGATTTTTAGCATGAGTGAAGAAAATACCAATCAACCGCAGTCCCAAGAAGTCAATGTAAACGTGGACTTGTTCGGCGATATCCAACAACGTGATATTGCCAACGAAATGCGTTCGTACTATATTGATTATGCCATGAGCGTGATTGTCGGACGTGCTTTGCCCGACGTGCGCGACGGTTTAAAACCGGTACACCGCCGTGTATTGTATTCCATGAACGAAATGGGCTTAAAATACAATAAAGCCTACAAGAAATCGGCCCGTGTAGTGGGGGACGTACTCGGTAAATATCACCCGCACGGAGACACTGCCGTCTACGATACGCTTGTGCGTATGGTACAAGATTTTTCGCTTCGCAAACCGTTAATTGACGGTCAAGGCAACTTCGGTTCTATTGACGGAGACTCCGCCGCCGCTATGCGTTATACCGAGTGCCGCTTGCAAAAAATTTCCGAAGAAATGCTCGGCGATTTAGACAAAGACACCGTCAAAATGATTCCCAACTACGACGGTTCCTTATTAGAGCCCTCGGTTTTGCCGGCCAAACTTCCGGCTTTGCTCGTCAACGGATCAGCCGGTATCGCCGTCGGTATGGCCACCAACATTCCTACTCACAACTTAGGCGAAGTCTGCGACGGCATTATCGCGTATATCAAAAACCCCGACATTACCGTCAAAGAGATGATGAAAATCATCAAAGGGCCCGATTTCCCGACCGGTGCAATTATCCGCGGCACCAAAGGTATTTACGAGTATTTTGAAACGGGGCACGGCAGCGTTAAAGTGCAAGCCACGACGGAAATTGAAGAACGCAAACAAGGCCGCGAAGCCATTATCGTAACGGCTATCCCATATCAAGTAAATAAAACCTCACTTATTGAAAGCATCGTTGGTTTAGTGCGCGATAAAAAAATTACGGATATTTCCGATATCCGCGACGAGTCGGACCGCCGCGGTATGCGTTTGGTAATTGAAATTAAACGTGACGGAAATGCCCAAGTAGTACTCAATCACTTATATAAACACACGCAATTACAAACGTCTTTTCCGGTGAATATGTTGGCCATTGTGGACGGACGTCCGCGCGTGTTGCCGCTTAAAGAAGTGATGAAGGCGTACGTTAAACACCGCAAAGAAATCATCACCAACCGCACAAAATTTGACTTAAACAAAGCGCAAAAACGCGAACACGTATTAAACGGGTTACTTATTGCGATTGCGAATATGGACGAAGTAGTAGCTATTATCCGCAAAGCCAAAGATCCGACGGAAGCCAAACTGACGCTCATGAAACGCTTTACGCTGACCGAAGTACAAGCGCAAGCGATTTTGGATATGCGTTTACATCAACTGACGCAACTGTCCGCCTTGGCGATTGAAAACGAGCGCAAAGAATTATTAAAACTCATTGAAGACCTAAAATACATTTTGGGTAATCCGCAAAAAGTGTTGGATATTATTGTGGAAGAACTCACTGACCTCAAAAAAACCTATGGCGATCCGCGCCGCACGCAAATCGGCCCGGATATGACGGACTTCTCTATGGAAGACCTCATTGAAAAAGAAGAAGTGGTCATCACTATTTCCAACGACGGTTACGCCAAACGCATTCCGCTCTCTACCTACAAGAGCCAAAACCGCGGCGGCAAAGGCATCATCGGCAGCAAAACCAAAGAAGAAGACTTTATGGAACACTTGTTCATTACTTCTTCGCATGCTACCATTTTGATGTTCACCAGCCGCGGCCGCGTATTTGCCTTACGTGCGTTTGAAATTCCCGAAGGCAATCGTATGTCCAAAGGTAAGGCCATTGTCAACCTCTTGCAAATCACCGGGGAAGAAAAAGTAACCTCGGCTATCGCCATAGAGGATTTTGACCCGAAACATTGTGAAAATACATACCTCACTATGTGCACGCGTTTAGGCAGTATTAAACGGGTGGAACTCAGCGAGTTTGCCAACATCCGCCGTACGGGTATTATTGCCATCGGCTTAGATGAAGGCGATGTATTAGTCAGTGTACAAACTACCTATGGTAAATCGGATATTTTGGTGGCCACCAAGAACGGAAAATCCATCCGCTTTGATGAAAACCAAGTCCGCGCGATGGGCCGTCCGGCCCGCGGGGTGCGCGCCATTAACTTGGGCGAAGGGGACGTGGTCGTTGGTATGGAACAAGCTCCTAACGACGGCGGCTTGCAGCCGGATGTGCTTTCCGTATGTGAAAACGGTTTTGGTAAACGCACCGAATTTAGCGAATATAAACGCCAAAACCGCGGCGGTATGGGTGTTATTACGATTAAGACCTCCGCTCGCAACGGCTCGGTAGTCGGTATCAAGTTGGTAGATGAAACGAAAGACTTGATGATTGTTACCGAAAAAGGCATGACAATCCGCGTCCGTTGCGGAGATATCCGCTCCGTTGGCCGCAACGCGCAAGGCGTAACGCTGGCCCGGTTAGAGCCCGGCGATAAGATTGCCCGTATTGCGCCGGTTGTCAAAGACGAAGAGGAGAACGAAGAAACCGCACAGTAATGGTTTCCAAATTTGAGTCCTGAGCCGCCGACTTTCGCTTGCGTACTTGCGGTGCTTTGCACCGTCCGCGGGACGTACGCCGCGCTCAACTTACGGCGGCTCATCATCTCAAATTTGAAAACATACCCGAAAAACTAATGGTTATTTCGTAAATTTCGTAAGCACGCACACGGGCACAACTAATCGTTGTGCCCGTGTTTGCGTGTTCCCGATAAACAAATTTTCACCTTTGGCCGTCTTGCGCGTCCCTGCCCCTTGACGGGATTACCACCACGCCTATACAGGGCACTTGCCCGTGCAATACGGCTCAAATCTGAAAAATCATATAAACATCTATTAACCTAATTTAAAAAACTATTTACAAATCTTCGTGAAATTGCTATAAAAGGAATAAGGGGAAGTGTCATGAGAACAAATCCGCACATATTAGAAATTGATACCCGCGCTTGGCTCAAACGTTTAGAGGCCAAACACGGGCGTGCGTTTACGTTGCGTGATATTCCCGAGCAATTTTTAGACACCATTGTTTCTATGGGGTTTGATGCCGTGTGGCTTATGGGCGTATGGCAACAAAGCCCCCTGGGTGTGAGTATCGCCCAAAACTCTGCGGAAATTCAAAACCAAGTCCGCGCCATTAAGCCTGACGTCAAGCCGGAAGATATTTCCGCATCCCCGTATGCAGTATACGATTATACGGTAGACAGTTCGCTGGGCGGGACGGATGCTTTACAGGCGTTCCGTCAGCGTCTTCAGGACCGCGGCATTTTACTTTTATTAGATTTTGTAGGTAACCACATGGCTATTGATTGTCCGGCCGTTTCTTCGGACCCGGACTTGTTTGTCAACACCGGTACGGCTGAGCCGGCGCATCACAAAGATTGGTTTTTTAAAAACCCCAACGGTGTTTATATCGCCCATGGACGCGACCCGTATTTTGCCCCGTGGACCGATACCGCGCAATTGAACTATTTTAACCCGAAAACGCGCGAATATATGCTTAACAACTTGCGCCGCGTGGCACAGTTGTGTGACGGGGTACGTTGCGATTTGGCAATGCTGACGCTTAACAAAGTCCACCGCGATATTTGGTGGGAATTTATCGGCGGGACGTTACCTAAAGAAGAATTTTGGCATCAAGCGTTGTCGTGTATCCGCGAGGAATATCCGGAATTTACCTTTATTGCCGAAGTGTATTGGGGCTTAGAGTGGGAAGTACAGGAAATGGGTTTTGATTATACCTACGATAAAATTTTGTACGACCGCCTGCGTTTTTCCAGTTCGCAAGATATTAAAGGCCACTTGGGCGCAGAACATTTGTATCAGATGCGTTCCATGCGTTTTACCTCTAACCACGACGAGGAAGAACCCTTAAAAGCTTTCGGGCGCGAAAAGTCTTTGGCTGCCAGCACCATTATTGCCACACTTCCCGGTGCACGGCTGTTCCAATTTTTCCAACTTTTGGGCCGTCCGGCGCGTATGCCTATCCAATACGTACAAGATTGGTTTGAAAAAGATGAAGGTGTTTTTGCGTATTATCAAAAACTGCTCAACATTGCTTCTTCGCCGGCTTTTCACGGCGGGCAATGGAGTTTATTTAATGTCGGTAACGCCGGCGACGATACAGCCCGTAACATTTTGTCGTGGCAATGGAAACAAATGAATACCGGCAAGCTGATTGTCATTAACTATAGTGATGCGCCTGCCAAATGCCGCTTGCCGTTAAAAAATGTGCGCGGCTCGTCGGTAAAGGAAGAATTTTCCGGCAATGAAATCCCGGTAACCGATGAAACTAAAGTACAAGGCGTGGAGCTTACGCTTAAACCCTACGAGAGTAAAATTTTTACGTTTAACGTATAATTTTGATTAACTATAAAGCAAAACACCTCCTGTATACGCAGGGGGTGTTCTATTTTAAACTGAAATTAAAGAGGTGTGTTATAACACGCCGAAATGCTAGGGGCGCGTTGGTTTTCTGAAGTAAGAATTACAATTAAGGTAATGTGTAAAGAGGCAAAGAATCGCTGTCTTCTAAGGAGCGACCATTTAACACTTTTTGACAATAACTACCTGTCGCCCCAGAGAAAATAATACCACTTGCTTTCCTTTCTCCACATAAAAGACGACGATTTGTTTGCGGATTGGAAGCATTGAGCCAATATATAAAACCAGTGCCCTTATATTTCCCAGTAGTACGTCCCATCATAATAGCCAAAGACCCCGGGTCGGAGGCAGCCGTCGCTAATTGTAAGGTCCATTCCGGGCCGGAACGGGTGTCTTTGACGGCACTTGGCGCATTTAACCAAGGCGTATTTCCGGTATAAGACCCAGGTAAATCTATATCCAATACGCTAAAAGACTCTGCATAAACGCCATTACTCATTTTGTATCTGTCTTGTGCTTGGACAAGGGCGTTAATAAGAGTAAGCGCTTGCGCTGTGCGGCTTTTTTCTACGGATTTTTGATATTGCGGTAGTGCTACTGCGGCCAAAATACCGATGATAAGTACGACGACTAGCAGTTCTATGAGGGTAAATCCTTTTTCTTTCATATACAGCTCTCCTTTTGTCTTTGGGAAACCGTATACAAAAACGGCTGATTATAATCAGGGCTATCCACAGACCTAACCATAACAGCCGTATCTGCCGTTTTTATAACGGCAGATAAAACACGGCTGTTTTTGGCGTGGATAGCATTTTCGGTTGTCCGAAAATTCTCCGTTTCTTAAACGGTTCCAAAAACAGTTCAAATTTTAACTACACCGTTATTATAACAATTTTCTTGTGTATTATTGGAGTAAATTTCTTATAATATAAACATATACGCCTGCGCGCGCGTTCGGGCCGGAGGGAAAGTGTCGCTTAAAGATTTTTCTGCTAAAGACCATGTCGCCATTACTACCTTAGGCTTAGAATTTGCCGCAGCCGAAATGCTTGGAGCGGGCGTCGGTTTTTGGCTGGATAAAAAATACCAATCTTCCCCGTGGTTTTTACTGGCGGGTGCGGTGGTTGGGTTTATGTTAGGCATGTATATTGTGTGGCGTCGGACCAAAGAAATGGAACGAGACGAGAAGAAAAATGAACGTCGCTGATACCATAGCACATCACATTTTAGACCACGACTGGGGCGTAACTTTAGGCGGACTACGCGTGCCGGTTACTACCCACTCGGTCACTATTTTTGCCGTCAGCGTGCTAATGCTGATTGTTTTGGCGTGGGCCAGCCGCGCGCACACAAGTAAGGCCGGGCGCTTACTTACCACCTTGTTAGAAGAATATGTTTCCTTCATCCGCGACGGGCTTGTTTTGCCCAATATGGGGGCGGAAGGTAAGGGCTTTTTGCCGTATTTCTGCACGCTTTTCTTATTTATTCTTTCCGTTAATTTAGCCGGTATGATTCCCGAAATGAAAACCGCCACGTCTAACATTTCCGTTACGGCGGCGCTTGCGCTTTGTTCCGGCGGAGTCATTTTATACAGCGGGCTTAAATACCATGGGGTTATCGGGTTTTTAAAAGGGTTTGTACCGTCGGGCACGCCCGGCTGGCTTGTGCCGCTTATTTTCCCGCTGGAAGTTATCAGCACGATTATTAAAGTGTGCGTGCTCGCTATCCGTTTGTTTGCCAATATGCTTTCCGGGCACATGGTGCTGATTTGTTTACTCTTAATTATTTTTATCGTCGGGAAAATGAGCGTTTTTGCCGGAGCGGGGGCACTTATTCCGGCCATGGGATTAGAGATTTTTATGACGTGTTTGGAGTTGTTAGTTGCATTTTTACAGGCGTATGTGTTTACGCTTTTGACGGCAATTTTTGCCGGCTCGGTAATTCATACGCACTAAATTTAATTTACGGGGATACCCCGAAAAAAGGAGAAAAAATTATGGAACTTGCCGTCTTAAAATATATAGCCGCCGGGCTCGGTGCCGGGTTAGTGGTTATCGGTGCGGGTTTCGGTTTAGGTAAAATCGGTACGGCCGCCTTGGAAGGTACGGCCCGCCAACCGGAAGCCGGTTCGGCCTTACGCACGACAATGATTATCATCGCGGCGTTGTTAGAAGGCGCGGCCATGTTGGGCTTAGTTATTTGCTTACTGACGATGGTGATGTAATCTAAAGGAAAAATATGGAAGATTTATTGAAGCCCGACGTCGGGGTAACAATTCTTACCATTTGTAACTTTTTGCTGCTTGTGTATTTGCTCAAAAAGTTTGCGTGGAACGGCATTATCGGTGCGCTTGAAAAGCGCGAAACGCAAATTGCCACCGATAAACAGCAAGCGCAACAGGCGCGCGAAGAAGCACAACAGTTAAAAGCGGAACTGGACGAAAAGTTAAACCGCGTGGCCGAACAAGCCGCCCAAAAAATGGCAGAGGCCGTTAAAACGGGCGAAGCGCAACGCGACCAGCTTATTGCCGCGGCGAAGGAAGAATCGCAACGGATGTTGGAACAAGCGCGTGAGCGCATAGAAGCGGAAAAAAATCACGCGCTGGCCGATATCCGCGGCGAAATTGTCCGTACGGCGATATTGGCGGCCAAAAAAGTGGCACAAGAAGAATTAAATGACGCAAGTGCACGTGCCAGCGTAGAACGTGTGCTTAGTGAATTAAAAAATAAATAGTTATGAATAACAGCACTGCCTGCCGCGCGGCTCAGCGTTACGCCGCCGCTTATGATAGCTTGAGCACCACCACGGAGCAAGCCGTTGTTCGTGCGGAAGAATTGTCAACCGCCGAGCAAGCGTTGGCAGGAGTAAACGATTTGCTCGCGTCGCCGTCTGTGCCGCTTACGCAAAAACAAGCGGCGGTACAAGCGGCGCTAAAAAATTGGCCGCAAGTGGCTTCGTTCGTGGAAGTTTTATTAGCGGCCAAACGCTATAATTTGCTGGCTCAAATTGTAGCGGATGTGTACGCGTTAGCCGATAAACGGCAAGGTATTTTACGGGCGCAAATCGTGTCGGCTCGGCCGCTCTCAGACACAGAAAAACAACACGCGCAAAGGGTGCTTTCTACGCGCTACGGACAAGATGTAAAAGCCGTTTTCCGGACGGATAAAGAAGTTTTAGGCGGGCTTAAAATTTGGTGTAACGGAGAGCTCTTAGACGGAAGTTTCCAAGGGCAATTAAACCGTTTACAAGAAGAACTTATTAAATAACGGGAAGAGTATGGCAATCAGACCGGAAGAAATTACAAAAATTATTAAAGAAAAAATAGAACACTTTGATACGTCTGTAGACGTAAGTGAAGTGGGTACCGTGATTCAAGTGGGCGACGGTATTGCCCGTGTACATGGGCTAAACCATGTTAAAGCCTCCGAACTGGTAGATTTCGGAAACGGCATCAAGGGCATGGCGATGAACTTGGAGTACGACAACGTCGGTTGTGTGCTCATGGGTGCCGATACGCAAGTAAAAGAGGGCGACGTTGTTAAACGCACCGGCGAAGTAATCAGTATCCCTGTGGGCGCGGGCGTTATCGGCCGTGTGGTAGATCCGCTGGGCCGTCCGTTAGATGGCAAGGGGGAAATCCAGGCGGATAAAAATATGCCCTTGGATATTGTGGCCCCCGGTATCATTGACCGCCAACCCGTTAAGCAACCCTTGCAAACCGGAATTAAAGCCATTGACTCTATGGTACCGATCGGCAAAGGACAGCGCGAACTTATCATCGGCGACCGCCAAACCGGTAAAACCGCTATCGCTATTGATGCCATTATCAACCAGAAAAATATTCCGGAAAAAGAACGCTGTATTTGTATTTATATAGCCGTCGGACAAAAGCAAAGCACCGTCGCGCAAGTCGTCAAAACATTAACCGATTTTGGCGCGATGGATTATACGGTAGTTGTATCTGCTACCGCGTCCGATCCGGCCTCTATGCTTTATATTGCGCCATACGCGGGTTGTGCTATCGGCGAGTATTTTATGTGGCAAGGCAAAGATGTGCTGATTGTGTATGATGATTTGTCCAAACACGCACAGGCCTACCGCCAAATGTCGCTACTCTTGCGTCGTCCGCCGGGGCGTGAAGCGTACCCCGGAGATGTATTTTATTTGCACTCCCGTTTGTTAGAGCGTGCTTGCAAACTTTCTAACGAAAACGGCGGCGGGTCTATTACGGCTTTGCCCATTATTGAAACACAGGCCAACGACGTTTCGGCGTATATCCCTACCAACGTCATTTCTATTACCGACGGACAAATTTACTTGGAAAGCAACCTCTTTTTAAGCGGAATTAAACCGGCGGTAAACGTGGGGTTGTCTGTATCGCGCGTGGGGGGAAGTGCCCAGCGAAAAACGATGCGCAAAGTAGCGGGAACGCTTCGTATTGATTTATCGCAATACCAAGAGCTGGCCGGGTTTGCACAATTTGGCTCGGAATTGGATAAAGAATCGCAACGCCAAATTTCGCGCGGTCAACGTATGACGGAACTATTAAAGCAAAACCAATACTCGCCACTGACGGTGGGAGAGGAAGTCCTTTCGTTGTATGCGGGAACGCACGGGTATTTGGACGAATTAACCGTAGCCGATGTATTGCCGTATGAGAAGCAACTTTTGGCGTATGTGCGTGCCGAGCGAAAAGACGTGCTTGAAACGCTTAATACGTCTAATGAATTAACAGCGGATTTAGAAAACAAAATAGTAACTTTATTAGACCAATTCAAGACGGTGTTCAAAGCCGGAAAATAGGAGAAAAACATGGAAACCAAATCAAAGAAAAAATATTTAGTTACCGGCGGCGCTGGCTTTATCGGCAGTAACATTGCTAAAACATTGGAAGCCGAAGGACACGAAGTTACTGTATTAGATGATTTTTCCAAAAACGGACACTTTAAAAACCTAATCGGTTTTAAAGGGGACGTCATTACGTGCGATTTGTTTACGAGCGTGCCGCACGATATGTATTTTGATGCGATTTTCCACGAAGCCGCCATCACGGATACGACGGTTATGGATCAAAAAATAATGATGGAGCAAAATGTGGAAGCCTTTAAAAACTTGCTGGAGTTTGCCGCGGACAACGACATTAAAAAAGTGGTGTACGCTTCGTCCGCTGCCACATACGGAAACGGGCCGGTGCCTAATGTGGAAACACAACCCACCCATCCGGAAAATGTATACGGTTTTTCCAAAGTGATTATGGATAACGTTGCCCGCCAATTTGCCGAAGATAATAACGATATGAAAATTATCGGTCTGCGTTATTTCAACGTCTATGGTCCGGGTGAATATCACAAAGGCAAAATGGCCAGTATGGTTTACCAACTCTACAACCAAATGAAAGCCGGGCAGCGTCCGCGCGTGTTTAAAAACGGCGAGCAACAACGCGATTTTGTGTATGTAAAAGATATTGTCAAAATCAATATGTGCGCGCTCAAAAACGGCAAAGAAACGGGCGTATTTAACGCCGCTACCGGCGTGCCGCGCGATTACAACGCCATTATCGCGTGCTTAAATAAAGAGCTCGGTACGAATTTGGAACCGGAGTATATTGATAATCCGTATCCGTTCTTCCAACTTAAAACGCAGGCCGATATTACCAAGTCTAAAGAAAAACTCGGCTACGAGCCGGACTATACACTTGAAAAAGGTATTGCCGATTATGTGGCAATTTTAGAAGGTCGCAAGAATTAGGGAGTTTTATGGAATCGCTTAGGGACATACGGCAAAACATCAAAGCCATTAAATCTACGCAGCAGATTATGCAGACGATGAAAATGATTTCCAACGCCCGCATACGCAAAGCGCAGGATGCCATGGCAGCCGCGCGTCCCTTTGCTATTCAAATGTTAAAAATGGTCAGCGACCTTGAACCGCAAGTGCTTGCGCTACCGCAACCGGAAGGTGCGCCGGAAACATGGGCCAGCCGCCTGTTTGTCAATCGCACGGCAGACGAAAATAAAATCGGCTTAATTGTGATTACCGGCGATAAAGGGCTGACGGGATCGTTTAACGCAGTCATTTTGCGTGCGGCGATGCGGTTTATCAAGGAACACCAAACGCAGGAAATTTTTGTATTCGCCATCGGCAAAAAAGGGCGCGATTTTTTGGCGCGTTTAAAAATGCCAAACTTGCATATCGTGTATGAAAGCGTGGGAATTTTTCCCAAGGTTTCTTATGCACATGCGGAACTTTTGGGCGAAGCGGTATTAAAAACTTTTATACAAGAAAAATTAAAAGACCTTACGCTTATCTATAATGATTTTAAGTCGCTGGCGAGTCAAAATTTAGTAGAACAAACGATTTTACCGTTTGAGCCGTTTAGCGTAAGCAAAAAAACTTCCGCGCAAGAATTTGAGTTTGAACCGGGTTTATTGGAAATTTTTAAACTGATGGTGCCGCGGCTTGTTAAAGCCAATATGTACCGCGTGTTGTTGGAGTCGCAAGCGGCCAATTTAGCGGCGACTACGAGCGCTATGGACGCAGCCAGCAAAAACGCGGGCGAGATTGTCAGCGCGCTGGGGCTTAAATTAAACAAAGTCCGCCAGGCGGGCATTACCAACGAAATTTTAGATATTGTAAACGGGGCGGAAGCCCTGAATAATTAACGGGGAATTATATGGGAAAAGTAATTCAAGTAATCGGAGCGGCGGTGGATATTCAATTTGACCAAGACCACTTGCCCGCTATTGAAAACGCCATTGAAATTGAAATGGACGGCGGTCGCAAAATTACGGCCGAAGTAGCCCAACAAATGGGCGACGGCGTAGTGCGTTGCGTGTCGTTAGAAAGCACGGACGGCTTGCAACGCGGAGCAAACGCCGTAGATACCGGCGGTTCTTTGCAAGTGCCGGTGGGCGAAAAATGTTTGGGGCGGTTACTCAACGTGTTAGGCAAACCGCAAGACCACAAAGGCGATATTAACGCCGAGATGAAACTTCCCATCCACCGCGCGGCTCCGTCTTTGGAAGACCAAAACCCGACCCCGGAAATTTTTGAAACGGGTATTAAAGTAATTGACTTAATTGCCCCGTATATGAAAGGTGGAAAAGTAGGACTTTTCGGCGGCGCGGGTGTGGGTAAGACCGTGCTGATTATGGAGCTTATCAATAACGTTGCGCGCGAACACCACGGCAGTTCCGTGTTTGGCGGCGTAGGCGAGCGCAGCCGCGAAGGAAACGACCTGATGTTGGAGATGAGCGAGTCTAAACTTTCCGACGGTAGTACGGTATTAGACAAAACCGTTCTTGTCTATGGGCAAATGAACGAACCGCCCGGCGCGCGTGCGAAAGTAGCTTTAACGGCACTTACGCAGGCAGAATATTTCCGCGACGTAAAAGGGCAAGACGTGTTACTGTTTTTAGATAACATTTTCCGCTTTGTGCTGGCTAACTCCGAAGTGTCTGCCTTACTGGGCCGCATGCCTTCAGCCGTCGGTTATCAGCCCACGCTTAATACGGAAATCGGCGCGTTGCAAGAGCGTATTACTTCTACGAAAAAAGGTGCCATTACGTCTATTCAAGCTGTCTATGTGCCCGCAGATGACTTAACAGACCCCGGTGTGGCGGCTACGTTTACGCACTTGGATTCTACGTCCGTTTTGTCGCGCCAAATTGCCAGCTTGGGCATTTATCCGGCGGTAGATCCGTTGGAATCTTCCTCGCGTATTTTGGACCCGCGTATTTTGGGGGAAGAACATTACAACGTGTCCCAACGCGTGCGCCAAATTTTGCAGAAATATAAAGATTTGCAAGACATTATCGCCATTTTGGGTATGGACGAACTTTCCGATGAGGACAAAAAAACCGTCGGCCGCGCGCGCCGTATCCAAAAGTTTTTATCACAGCCGTTCTCGGTGGCGGAACAATTTACGGGTCACCCCGGCAAATATGTCAAACTGGCCGATACCATAAAAGCGTTTAAGGGTATTGTGGACGGCGAATATGACCATATCCCCGAATCGTGTTTTTATATGTGCGGCGGTATAGAAGACGTTTTGGCAAAATACGAAGAAGTAAAAAACCGCGAATAATATGGTTAAAAAACTAAAGCTCAACCTCATCACACCGCAAAGGCAACTGCTTACCGACTTGGAAGTAGATATGGTGGTGTTGCCTGCTTTTGAGGGAGAGATGGGCATTTTGCCCGGGCATATCCCGGTGCTTGTGCAACTGACCTATGGCGATTTGCGCTATAAAAAGGACGGTAAAGATTTTGATTTTGCCGTCATGGGCGGCTTTGTGGAAGTAAAAGAGGATGTAGTAAACGCGTTTGCCGAAGGTGCTGATTTGGCTGATGAGATTGACGAAGAAGCCGAAAGCCAAAAAATTAAAAAAGCCAAAGAAGCGCTTAGCAAAAAAGATGCGGACATTGATTTTGAGTTGGCGGAAATTGAACTAAAACAGGCCATTACGCGCATGAAAGTAAAACGGCGCAAAATGTCCTGATTTTTTAAAAATTCAAAAGGCTGTTTGCTAACAGCCGAGGAGAAATTATGCGTAATGTAACCCCTGTGTCCACCGGAAGTTTTTGGTGGCTTTTGCCGCTTGTTGTTGCGGGACTTTTGATGATAGCGGCGTTTGAGTCGTATTTTACTGTATCTGCCGGGAACGTGGCTGTAAAATTGCGTTTCGGTAAATTGGTTGGTGCGTACGGCGAGGGCATCCATTACAAAGTGCCCTTTATTGATAATGTGGAAAAATTTTCCGTCCGCATTAAAAAAGATTCTTTTAATACAGAAGCTTTTTCTAAAGACTTACAGACCGTCGGTTTAACGTTGGCCGTTAACCACCGTATTTTGCCTAACACGGTAGAATCTATTTATCGCAACTTAGGTCCGGAATATACCAACACCATTTTGAAGCCGATGGTAGAAGAATGGACCAAAGCGGTTATTGCCAAATACTCGGCCGATAGTTTGATTTCCAACCGGGTGGAAGTCGCCAAAGAACTCAACGAAATTTTGAAAGCGAAAATGGCGGAAAAAGAAGTGATTGTTTCCGATATTGCGATTACGAATTTTGAATTTTCCAAACAATTCCTAAAAGCGGTAGAAGAAAAACAAATTGCCGAGCAAGAAGCCAAACGCGCGACTAACTTGGTAGAAAAAGTCAAAAAAGAAGCCGAGCAGAAAATTTTACAGGCGGAAGCGGAAGCCAAGTCGCTGCGCTTACAACGGGAAGTTGTTTCGGATAACTTAATTAAACTTCGCCAAGTGGAAGCACAGCTTAAAGCTATTGATAAATGGGACGGTCGTATGCCGACGTATATGGCCGGCGATCAAATGCCTTTTGTTATGGTGAAATAAAAAAACACTTTCCGAAGGGGAGCCGGTGGCTCCCCTTCTTGTTAGGCGGCTGAAAATGAAAACCTTTTTATTTTTCTTGCTGATGTGTGTAGCCGGCGGTTTGATTTATTGGGCGGGGTTTTATCAAACGCCCGAACAAAAACAATTTGCCGCCACACTTACCGCGGCCCAACAAGGTAATTTATCATCCCAAGTAAAAGCCGGCGATTTATACGCGCAGGGAACAGGCACGGCGCAAGACGGGGAGCAAGCTGTTTTTTGGTATCGCAAAGCCGCCATGGAAGGCGATAAAGAAGCTCTGTGGAAAAGCGCCCAAGCGTATATAGAGGGCAAATTAGTGCCGCAAGATTTAGAAGAAGCTTTTCCGTTTTTAATGCTGGGGGCCAAGCAAAACGATCCGCGGGCGCTAATGGAAATAAGCCGCTTTTATGCGCAAGGCCTTGGCGGGGTTACCCGGCACCTCGGAGAAAGTTTATATTGGCTTTTTCAGGCGGATAAAGCATTAAACGGCGGTGCAAAAAACGAACTGCGGCTTGTAAAGCAAAGCCAACCGGAGCTGTACGAACAAGTAGAAAATTTTGTGCAAGATTTGGCCCAAGCACAAGCGGGAGACGCTCAAGCACGACTACGCGTGGCGTTGGCGTATGAACAAGGTAATGCAATCACCCAAAATGCCGAGGAAGCTGTGCGTTGGTATACGTTAGCTTGGGAGGAAAACAAACTGCCGCAAGCCGGTTTTGCTTTAGCGCAGTTATATCAAAAAGGCGGGTTGGTAGAGCAAGATGAAAACAAGGCCGCTATCTTGTGGAATGAGCTTACCCAACTGCCGTATCCGCCGGCCCAATATGCACTGGGCGAAATGGCGTACCAAGCAGTGCCGCCGCGTTACGAAGATGCGTTTGCGTGGTTTTCCAACGCTGCGGCGGGCAACTATGCGCCCGGACAGTATATGACGGGTTTTATGCTTATGCAAGGGCAAGGAACGGCGCGCTCTGTTAAATTAGCTACCACCTTTTTCCGTTCCGCGGCCGAGCAAGAATATGTTTCCGCCCAATACGTACTTGGACAGATTTATTGGAAAGGGTTAGGTGTTCCGGCGGACAAAAAAGCCGGTCGTAAATGGCTGGAAAAAGCGGCTCAAAACGGTAGTGAAGCCGCTCAAGCATTGTTAGAAGAGTCTTCAGTTTCTAATCAAAAACAATCCCTTAAATAAATTGCCTAAAAAGCTAAGCTGTTTCCAGGAGGATTTTTATGACCCTACTGGAATTAGCCCAAAAACGTCGTTCCTGTTACGCGTTAGGCAATCATATTGCGCTTACGCCCCAGCAAATTACCGAACTGGTAGAACAAGCTGTTAAACAAACACCGAGTGCGTTTAATTCGCAATCTGCGCGCGTGCTAATTTTACTGGACGAACAACACCAACGGTTTTGGTCCCTTATCAAAACCGCTTTGCAAAAAATCGTACCGCCGGAAAATTTTGCGCCGACCGAAGAAAAAATAACCGGTTTTTCAAAAGCCGTCGGCACGTTGCTTTTTTATGAAGATTGGTCCGCGGTGGAAGCACTCCAACACCGCTTTCCGCTTTATAAAGATTATTTTCCTACGTGGGCCTATCAGGCCAACGGGATGTTGGAGTATTTGATTTGGTTGGCGCTGGCCGAGCAAAATATCGGTGCGAACTTACAGCATTACAACGGCCTTATAGATGATGAAATCGCGCGTGCTTTTCAAGTACACGGCACGTGGAAGTTAATAGCACAAATGCCGTTTGGCAACATCATTGCCCCGCCTGCAGAGAAAGATTTCCTGCCGATAGATATGCGCGTGCGTGTCTGCGAATAAAAATGCTTTTGGCCGTTCTCTCCGGGCGATGCCCGGAATTTTTACGCTTGATAATTAGCACTCAAAAAAGGGGGTTGACAAAAATAAAATTATTACTTATAATATTAGCAGTGACTAAATGCGAGTGCTAAAATAATAGGCGCTCAACACGAAGGTATCCCCTATGAGAATTTTAAAACCGGAAGTAGCTAAATCGCGTAAAGAAAAAATTTTGCGGTGGGTTGTCCAACAATACGTGGAAACCCGCCGTCCGGTCGGCTCGCAAATGATCGCATCCGAAGCACTCCCCGATGTTTCCAGTGCCACGATCCGCAACATTATGGCGGAGTTGGAAGAAGAAGGATACCTCTATCAGCCGCATACATCCGGCGGACGTATCCCGACGGATAAAGCGTACCGCTATTACGTGGACTATTTGGCAAACGTGCAAAAAATGGCCGCCAAAGAACGCGAACGCATTGAAGAAGCGTATGATTCGCGCGTAAATGAAGTGGATAATATGATGGTGCAGACCTCGCGTTTACTGGCTATGTTGTCGGGCGCAGCCGGGTTTGTCTATACCTCTAACGTGCAAGAACAACGCGTGCAACGGCTTGATTTTATCCCGCTTGCCCCGGGTGCGGTGCTTGCGGTACTGGTTACCGAATCCGGCACGGTACGGCATTGGCCGGTGCGTACCAATTATGTGGTAAACCCCACGCGTTTGCGGGTGTTGAGCCGCTTTATCAATGAGGAAATTGAAGGGCTCACGTTGACCCAAGCACGTCGTATTTTGTGGCAACACGTTCACTCGGGCCACCAGGAAATTGCCGGCATGGCCGACCTCGCCACGCAAGTATTAAAGGATATGGAACGCCCGCAAGCCGACAACGAATTATATGTAGAGGGTTTTGGGCAATTATTGGAAAACACATCCGAAGATGATTTTGAAGATTTAAAACAAATGATGCGCTTTGTGGAAGAGCGCGAGCGCTTTTCTAACTTGCTGAGTGAGAAAATGACGGGGATGGAGAAATCCAACCAAAAATTAAATGTTAGCATCGGTAGTGAAAATGAACTCAAAGAACTGAAAAACTTAAGTATCGTTTCTACCGCGTGCAAAGTGGGGGATAAAACGGTGGGGATGCTCGGTATCATCGGGCCGAAACATATGGAATATACGCGGGTGATGTCTTTAGTAAACTTTATCGGAAGTTTATTAGAGAGCTCACTGCAAAACTGGACGGCCTTACCGCCCACCGAAAAAGGGGAAGATTATGAGTAAGCACCATCATAAACATACAGAAGAAACCGACGAAGAATTGGAACTGTCCGAGCAGGAAATACCGGAAACAACCGAACCGGAAGAAACTCCTGCCCAGGAAACCAAGCCCGATTATTACGAACAATTTGTGCGTCTAAGCGCGGACTTTGAAAACTTCCGCAAACGCACCGAACGCGAAAAGGCCGCCTTCTTATCATACGGTAAAAAAGAACTGGCCGAAAAGTTGTTGCCGTCTTACGAAATTTTACTCAAACAAAACGAAGAACTAAATAAAAATGACGCTTTGAAAAAGGCGCCTAATGAGTTAAAAAATGTAGTAAGCGGGATACAACTGCTTTTAACGGAAATGCAAAAAGCGTTTCGCTCGGAAGGCATTGAAAAAATGGACGTCTTAAATAAACCGTACGATCCCGCCACGCAAGAAGTAGTGGCGATGATTCCGGCGGACGAAAAACAAGACGGAGTTGTATTACAAGAAGTGCAAATGGGGTTTATGCTAGACGGCAAAGTCTTGCGCCCGGCGCGGGTCATTGTCGGACAGCACAACGAAAAATAGATTTTCACGCGGATAAACCCGCAGAAATTTAACTAAAAGGAGATAAACTTATGGCTAAAATTATTGGTATTGACTTAGGAACTTCCAACACGGCAGCTGCCGTTATGGAAGGCGGCAGAGGGACGATTATTCCGTCTGCAGAAGGTAGCTCTATCGGCGGAAAAGCGTTTCCGTCTTATGTGGCGTTTACCAAAGACGGTCAACGGCTCGTCGGCGAACCGGCCCGCCGTCAAGCGATTGCCAACCCGGAAGGGACCGTAACCGCGTTCAAACGCAAAATGGGGGAAAACTATAAATACAACTTGCGCGGACAAGAATTTACGCCGCAACAACTTTCTGCTTTCGTCTTGCAGAAAGTAAAAAAAGATGCCGAAGCGTTTTTAGGTGAAAAAGTGGAAAAAGCCGTCATCACCGTTCCGGCGTATTTTAACGATAACCAGCGCCAGGCCACCAAAGACGCCGGACGTATTGCGGGCTTGGAAGTGGTGCGCTTAGTCAACGAGCCGACGGCGGCGGCGTTGGCTTTCGGTATTGATAAAGCCGGTAAAGAACAAAAAATTTTAGTATTTGACCTCGGCGGCGGAACGTTGGATGTAACCATTATGGAAATGGGCGCGGAAGGTACGTTTGATGTGCTCGCTACTTCCGGAGACACCCAACTGGGCGGTACGGATATGGATAACGCCGTTATTGCGTGGATGGTAGATGAATTCCGCAAACAAACCGGTATTGATTTGTCTAAAGACAAACAAGCGGCCCAACGCTTAAAAGACGCGGCGGAAAAAGCCAAAATTGAACTGTCCTCCACCATGGAAACGGACATCAACTTGCCGTTTATCTCCGCCGGAGCCGACGGCCCGAAACACTTGGAATTAAAACTTTCCCGCGCCAAACTGGAAAGCTTGGTAGACGATATCGTCAAACGCTGCGGCAAGTCAGTAAACCAAGCGTTGTCTGACGCTAAATTATCCGCCAGCCAAATTGACCGCATTATTCTCGTCGGCGGTCCGACCCGTATGCCGATTGTGCAAAAATACGTGGAAGACCTCGTCGGCAAAAAGATTGAACGCGGCATTGACCCGATGGAGTGCGTGGCAATCGGTGCGGCGGTACAAGCCGGTATTTTAACGGGTGAAGTAAAAGACGTGCTTTTGTTAGACGTTACGCCGCTGTCGCTCGGGTTGGAAACCTTGGGCGGTGTGTGCACGCGCTTAATTGAACGCAACACCACCATCCCGGTAAAGAAAACGCAAATTTTCTCTACCGCCTCTGACAACCAACCGGCGGTAACCATTAACGTCTTGCAAGGTGAACGCCCGATGGCTAAAGATAACGTGCCGCTTGGAAAATTTGACTTAGACGGCATCCCGCCGGCTCCGCGCGGCGTGCCGCAAATTGAAGTGACGTTTGATATTGATGCCAACGGTATTTTAAACGTGTCCGCCAAAGACTTGGGCACCAACAAAGAGCAACACATTACGATCAGCTCGCCCAACAAATTAAGCGACACCGAAGTAGAGAAGTTTGTCAAAGACGCCGAAAAATTCGCCGAGGAAGACAAAAAACACAAAGAAGTAATTGAAGCCAAAAACCAAGGCGACGGTGTTTTGTATCAAACCGAAAAAGCACTGAAAGATTACGGCGACAAAGTCAGCCAAGAAGAACGGGGCAAGATTGACCAAGCGTTAAATGACTTGCGCGACGCACTCAAAGGCGACGACGTAGCCCGCATCAAATCGGCTACCGACGCGGCTTTGCAAGCCGGCCAAAAGTTGGGCGAAGCGATGTATAAAGACGCACAAGCCAAACAACAGGCCCAAGGCGCACAAGCCGGAGCCCAACCGGGTGCCGACCAAGCGCAAGCCAACGCTAACGCCAACGGCGGCAACAAAGAAGATGTCGTTGAAGCCGAAGTGGTAGATAAGTAAATCGGTTGAAAAACAGATTAAAAACAGGGGGGCCAAACGCTCCCCTGTTTTGCGTTTCTTGTTTTTAAATTTACTACAATATCTCTATGCCCCAATATTTTGCGGATATCAAAGAAAAAGAGTTTTTCCTGTTGGATGACGAAGCCCACCACGCCGCGTGTGTGGCGCGTCATAAAGAGGGCGATACGATTTTGGTTTTTGACGGTACCGGCCGCCAATACGACGCACGTATTGATAAAATCCAAAAAAATTTTGTGCGCGGTACATTATTAAACGAGCGCGAAGTGCGCCGCGTGCCGCTACAAATTACACTTTGCTTTGTGCCTAATTCCCGCGCGGGGCTGGAAGAAGTATTAGATAAATGTACACAGTTGGGCGTGAGCGTTTTTCAGCCGATTTTATCTTCGCGCAGCGAGTACGACGTAACTAAAAAATGGGAAGAGAAACAAACCCGCTGGCGTCAAATTATGCTCGGTGCGTGCAAACAATGTAACACGCCTTTTTTGCCCAAAATTTTGCCGCCGACCCCCTTTGAAAAATCACTTGCTGAAAAAACGCCCGCTCTAATTACCTACGAGGCCGAATCCACGCACACCCTTTTTTGGGGTTTTGAGCAAATCGGCTCGCCGCAAAAATTACGCGTATTTGTCGGGCCGGCGGGCGGGTGGACGCAAGATGAAATTTCACTGGCAGCCACGCATCATATCCCGGCGGTTACGCTCGGTGTAAACATTTTGCGGGCCGAAACGGCGTGTATCGCCGCATGTGCCAAACTTTTATGACTTCTTTTTTTATTAAAACGTTCGGATGCCGTGTGAACCAAGTGGAAAGCCAAGCCTTATGGGAAGATTTTTTACGTCACGGTTTTACGCCCGCCGAAAATTTTGAATCGGCGGATATTTGTTTGTTAAATACGTGCACCGTCACCCACCAGGCCGATAAAGATGTGGAAAAGTTAATCCGCCAAATTCTGCGCCGCAATCCGTCGGCGCGGCTTGTTTTAACCGGGTGTTACGCCGCCGCACATAAAACGCATATTCAGGGAATTTTTCCGCAAGCGGAAATTGTAGGAAAATATGAGTTGGGCCGCGTGCTTTTTAACGAAGACGACATTTGTTGGACTGTTTCCGGCCACGAAGGCCACAGCCGCGCTTTTATTAAAATCCAAGACGGGTGCGACGCGTTTTGTTCGTATTGTATTGTGCCATTTGCCCGCAGTGAAAAACGCTCCAAACCGGTAGCCGACGTATTAAGCGAAATTCAAAATCTCGTCAAAAACGGCTTTGCCGAAATTGTGCTTACGGGTATCAATATCGGTAATTACAGATGCCCGCAAACAGGCGCCGATTTAGCTGCTCTTTGCGAGGAAATTGCCAAAAAACCGGGCAATTTTCGCATCCGGTTTTCGTCCATAGAACTTCAAACGGTTACGGACGGAATTATTAACGCCATGAAAAATTTTCCCGCGCGGTTTTGTAATTATTTCCACTTGCCGCTGCAAGCCGGGTGCGATAGCGTACTAAAGGCTATGAACCGTCACTACGACACGGCAGCATATGCCGCGCGCGTGAAAGATTTGCGCGCAAGTGTGCCCGGTATCGGCATTTTTGCTGATGTAATTGCCGGGTTTCCTACCGAAACGGAAAAAGATTTTGAACAGACCTGTAATTTTATCCGCGCGCAAAAATTAGCCGGACTTCACGTATTTAGTTATTCTCCGCGCCCGGGCACCAAAGCCGCTGAGCTGCCGCAACTGCCTGCTGCTGAAATCAAACGCCGCGCCGAGATTTTGCGTGCGCTTGATAAAGAACTGCGCGAACATTTTGCCGCGTCGCAGGTTGATACGGAGCAAACCGTATTTATAGAAGAATATAAAGAAGGCCAAACACGCGGGATAACGTCCAATTTCCAACCCGTTATATTAGAAAATGCTCCGGCTGATTTACACGGTTTAGTGCGTGTAAAAATTACCCGCGCGCAAGGCGCTGTTGTGTTTGGGGAAGTGTTATTTTAGCAGGTTTTTCTAAGACGGAAAAAACGACCCCTTTATTTTTTTGCTATAATATCTATAGGAATTTTGATTCTTTTTTAGGCAAGAGTTAAACAAAATGGTAGCCAAAAAAAATCTGTGTGTACTTATTCTCGCGGCCGGTAAAGGCACGCGCATGAAATCTTCCCTTCCCAAACCGCTCCACGCGGTTTGCGGGGCTCCGATTATATCGTATATTTTGAAAGCTGCCCAGGCGCTAGGCCCGGCGGCTATCGGCGTTGTAGTCGGGCACGAATCGGCCCAAGTAATAGAGGCTGTCAAAGCCGGGCTTGCGTCCTGGGGTGTAACGGCACCGGTCGTATTTATAGAACAAAAAGAGCTTACCGGTTCCGGCTCTGCGGTTAAAGCCGCTTTGCCGCTTTTGCAAAAATTTGAACAAGTCCTTATTTTAAACGGCGATACGCCGCTTTTGTCTGCTCAAACTTTACAACAAATGATGGATGATTTTTCCGCCAAGCGCAGCGCTGCTACGGTACTAAGCGTGAGCGTGCCTAATCCGTACGGATACGGGCGTATCGTACGCAATACGCAAGGCGATTTTGAGTCTATTGTAGAAGAAGTAGACGCTGATGCGGAAATAAAAAAAATTACCGAAATCAATAGCGGTATGTACGTTTTTAATTCCAAGCTGTTGCAAGCGGCCCTTTCCCAACTCTTGCCGCAAGGACCCAAGAACGAATATTATTTGACCGATACCCTTTACTTTATTAAACAAATGAACGAGCCGGTATGCGTTTTTACCGCGCCCGATTTCACCGAGGCATTGGGCGTCAACAGTAAAGCGCAACTGGCCGAAGCCGACCAAATCTTACGTGCTCGCGTGGCGGTGCGCTTAATGGAAGAGGGCGTCACGCTTATTAACCCGCAGGATGTGTATATAGACGACACGGTTAAAATCGGTGCGGATACTATTATTTATCCCGGTACGTATATTTTAGGTAAAACGGTGATTGGTAAAAACTGCCACATTGAAGGCGGTGTATATATAAAGGATTCTACGATTGCCGATAATGTAACGCTTAAAATGGGTACCTATGTTGAAGAGTCCACGATAGAAGAAACCTGCCAACTCGGGCCGTATGCACATTTGCGCCCGCAGTCGGTTTTGAAAAAGGGCGCCAAAGTAGGCAATTTTTCTGAAGTTAAAAAGTCTGTTATCGGGGAAGGCTCCAAAGTCAATCACCTCAGTTATATTGGGGATACGCAAATGGGCGCCGGAGTAAATGTGGGCGCCGGAACCATTACCTGTAATTACGACGGTAAAAAGAAACATCAAACTATTATTGAAGACCATGTGTTTGTCGGGTCTAACGTCAATTTTGTAGCGCCGGTAACGGTGCGGCAATATGCCAAAATCGGTGCAGGGTCTACCATTACAAAAGAGGTGCCGGCAAGATCTCTGGGTATCGCCCGCTCGCGCCAGGTTGTATTAGAAAACAAAGGTGTCAAAGAAAATGACTAAAAGTGTAAACGGTGATTTACGGATATTTTCCGGCAATGCCAACATTGCCTTAGCGCAGAAAATCTGCGAGCACTTAAATATGGACCTGGGTAAGCTGCGCGTAGAGCGTTTTGCCGACGGTGAAATTGATGTGCAAATTTTGGAAAGCGTCCGCGCGCACGACTGTTATATTATTCAACCGACGTGCCCGCCTGTTAACGAAAACTTGATGGAACTGCTCATTATGATTGACGCGTTCAAACGCGCCAGTGCGGGTAAAATTACGGCCGTAATCCCGTATTTCGGGTATGCTCGGGCAGACCGCAAGTCTTCTCCGCGTGTGCCGATAACAGCCAAGTTAGCCAGCAATTTAATTGCCGAGGCCGGTGCCGACCGCATTATGACGGTTGATTTGCACGCCGGGCAAATACAGGGATTTTTTGATATCCCGGTGGATCATTTGCGGGCGCGAAAAGTGTTTTTAGACTATTTCAAAGATTTTAATCACAAGGATATTGTGGTGATTTCGCCGGATGTGGGCGGCGTGGAACGCGCCCGCAAATTTGCGGCCCGTATGGATGCGGGGCTTGTTATTATTGATAAACGCCGCCCTAAACCCAACGAAGCGGTCGTTTACAATGTTATCGGCGACGTGAAAGATAAAGTAGCTATCATTTTTGATGATATCGTGGATACGGCCGGCACGCTGACGACCGTAGCCCAAAAAATCAAAGAACGCGGTGCGCGGGAAATCTATGCGGTGTGTACGCATGGGCTGCTGTCGCGCAACGCCATGGAACGGATCAATAAGTCCGATATCAAAAAGTTAATCATTTCCGATTCGCTTCCGATACGTGACTTAGGCCCGAAAGTAGATGTGCTGTCGGTTTCGTATTTACTTGCGGACGCGATTAAACGCAACCACGACGGCCGCTCTATCAGCGATATGTTTAATTAACCCTTTTTATAAAGGAACTTGGAGGAAAAAATGGAAAAAGTAACAATACAAGCCGCTTCCCGCGAGGGGATTGGCGTTAAAGGGGCTCTTTCGCAGATTCGTGCGGAGAAAAAAGTCCCGGCCGTCGTTTATGGCGGTCATAAAGACCCTGCCAGCATTACCGTAGCTGTAAAAGATTTGGAAAAAATCATGAAAGCCGGTAAAAATACCTTAGTAGAAATGACGTTAAACGGTGAAAAAGAATTGGTGCTCGTTAAAGAAGTACAATTCCACGCAGTAACCGATAACCCGATTCACGCCGATTTCCAACGCGTCAGCATGAAAGATAAAATGGACGTGGTCGTACCGCTCAAATTGGAAGGTACGCCGGCTGACGTGGCCCAATACGGCGCTATTATTGAACATATCTTGCGCGAAATTGAAGTACGCGCGTTGGTCAGTGCTATCCCGCACGAAATTGTGCTTGATATTACGCCTATGACCATCAACAAAGGTCTTTTGGCCGGGGATATTAAATTGCCCGAAGGCGTAGAGCTCATTACGGACGCGCAAGCGCCGGTCGTGCACTTGGCTATCCCGAAAGACGACACGCCCGCTCCTGCGCCGGCTGCTGATGCCGCTGCGGCTCAACCGGAAAGCTCGTCCACCAAGGGTAAGAAAGACGAAGAAGGCAACTTGGCTAAAGACAATAAAGACGCCGCCAAGGACGCCAAAACATAATCTATGGCAATTCTCCTGGCGGGGCTGGGGAACCCCGGTAACGAGTATGCGCGTACGCGTCACAACGCCGGATTTCGCGTGGCAGATGCGTGCGGGGCAAAGTGGGGTGCCGAGTGGAAACCCTGGCAAAAGCTGGGAGAATATGCCAAAGTTTGTGTGGGCGGAACAGACGTATATCTGTTAAAACCGCTTACCTATATGAACGAATCGGGTCGGGCTGTTAGCAGCCTGGCCCGGTTTTATAAAATCGCCCCGCAAAACTGCGTGATTTGTTTTGACGAAGTCGCGCTGCCGGTTGGGCAGTTGCGCTTGCGCAAAAGCGGTTCTGCCGGCGGTCAAAAAGGCATGAAAAGCGTGATTGAGCAGTTAGGCACACAAGATATTGTGCGTTTGCGCGTGGGTATCGGCCCCAAGCCCGAAAAAATAGATTTAGTTAATTTTGTACTTGGTAAATTTTCCGCTGCCGACGAGGAAGTTTTAACGCCGGCTATTGAAAAAGCCGTATCTGCTTTAGAAACTTATCTTTCCCAAGGTTTAGAAAAAGCCATGGGCCAAATCAATTAGTTTTTTGTTTTTTTACGCTGTTATTTTAATTCTTCATACAACGGAAAGTTTTGCAAAAACTTTTTTACCTTCTCCGCGATTTGTGCTAAATAATTTTCGTCTGCAAAGTGCATCAGTGCTTCGTCAATAAACGCGGCCACTTGTTCCATATCTTTTTCCTTCATGCCACGTGTGGTAACGGCCGGGGTGCCAAGCCGCAATCCGCTTGTTACAAACGGTTTTTCCGGGTCAAACGGGATCGTATTTTTGTTGGCGGTAATGCCCGCTTTATCCAGCGCGGCCTCGGCCGCTTTGCCCGTCATATTTTTAGAACGCAAATCTACACACATCACGTGTGAATCCGTGCCGCCCGCCACCAACCGGTATCCGCGCGTTTGCAGTGCGGCGGCTAACGCGGCAGCGTTTAATTTTACTTGGTGTTGATATGCTTTAAATTCCGGTTTTAACGCCTCGCCAAAGCATACGGCTTTGGCGGCAATTACGTGCATTAAAGGCCCCCCTTGCACGCCGGGGAAAACAGCACTGTCAATGGCTTTGGCTAAATTTTCTTTGCATAAAATCAGCCCGCCGCGCGGCCCGCGCAACGTTTTGTGCGTGGTGGTGGTAACAACGTCAGCATACGGAACGGGCGAGGGATATTCTCCGGCGGCAATTAGTCCCGCATAATGCGCCACATCACACGCCAAATACGCGCCGCAACTGTCGGCTATTTCGCGTAATCTCTTCCAATCAAACACGCGCGAATAATTGGACGCACCTGCTAAAATAAGTTTCGGTTTGTGTTCTTTGGCAAGTGCGGCGGCCTCGTCGTAATCAATTTCTTCCGTATCTTTGCGTACGTTCATGGCAATCATGTTGTAGAGTTTACCGGAAAAATTTAAGGGGTGGCCGTGCGTAAGGTGTCCGCCGTGAGAAAGATTTAATCCAAGCACCGTATCGCCGGGTTTTAACAAGGCAAAATAAACCGCCATATTGGCTTGCGCGCCGGAGTGCGGCTGTACGTTAGCGTGTTCGGCACCGAACAATTTTTTGGCGCGCTCGCGGGCCAATGTTTCCACGATATCCACATATTCGCACCCGCCGTAGTAGCGTTTTGCGGGGTATCCTTCGGCGTATTTGTTGGTGAGAATAGAGCCTTGCGCTTGCATAACGGCCAGCGAGGTAAAATTTTCGGACGCAATCAGTTCAATGCGTTCGCGTTGGCGTTGCAATTCTTGTGAAACAGCGTTAAAAACTTCAGAATCGGTTTTTTGTAAATTCGGGTACATAATTTCCTCCCATTTTTTACTATGAAAATTGCTCGTTATTTACTATAATTTACTAAATAGGAGTTAAATTCATCAAGAGGTGCAAAAAGAAATGGCAAAACTGACAAAAAAAGACTTCCTCAAAAATACCATTAAACACATTGATTTGAAAAAATACAACGTGGTCCCCATGGTAGAAGCATTTGAGGGTATGGCCTATGCGTCGCGCGAAGTGGCCCGGGCAAGCAAAATCTATAATATGATGCTTTCCGATAAAAACTGCTCGGTAATTTTGTGTATTGCCGGGTCTTTAGTATCCGCCGGTATGAAAAAAGTAGTGGTGGATATGATTCAAAACAACATGGTAGATGCGATTGTTTCCAACGGGGCCAACATTGTAGACCAAGATTTTTTTGAAGCCCTTGGTTATAAACACTATATCGGGACTCCATACAATCAAGATGACAATTTGTTGCGTGATTTGCACATTGACCGCATCTACGATACCTATATTGACGAAGACCAACTCAAAAATTGCGACGAAACGATTCATAAAATCTGCAACTATTTAGAGCCGCGCCCGTACTCTTCCCGCGAGTTTATTTGGGAAATGGGTAAATGGCTTGAGAAAAATAAAAAAGGCAAAGATTCTATCGTTTACAATGCTTACAAACACGGCGTGCCGATATTTGTGCCCGCGTTTAGCGATTGCTCGGCCGGGTTTGGTTTTGTAGCGCACCAAACCGAACACCCCGGAGCACACGTATCTATTGACAGTGCCAAAGATTTTTTGGAGCTGACCAAAATCAAAATTAAGGCCAAAGAAACCGGTCTAATGATGTGGTCCGGCGGCGTGCCGAAAAACTTTGCGCAAGATACGGTGGTAGCCGCCGAAATTTTAGGGGCCGAAATTCCCATGCACAAATACGCCGTACAAATTACGGTAGCGGATGTGCGCGACGGAGCATTGTCCGGCTCTACGCTCAAAGAAGCTTCTTCTTGGGGCAAAGTTTCCACCGCGCTGGAACAAATGGTTTATGGCGAGTGCACCACGCTAATTCCGCTCATTATCGGATACGGTTATCACAAAGGCGCGTGGAAAAAACGCAAAGCGTCTAACTATGTAAAATTCTTACAAGACGAAGACGCCAAAATCGCTAAGTCCCGCAAAAAATAATGCAGCTTAAAACCGCGTTTTTAAGTTTCGCTTTACTGATCTGCCCGTGTGCGTTATGCTACGGGCAGCTCAGTTTTTTAGGCGTAAACGGAGAGCGCGGTTATTCGGCGATGCGGACAAAATACGAACTGGACTTGGATAACAATTTTATTTTTGTGCCATCTTACGAGTTTTACCGTCAATCAGATGACCCGGATGTGGAAAAAACAGGTTCTACCTATCGGTATGGATTAAAGGGGGCATATGATTTTTCGGACCGGTGGCTTGGATATACGGGGGTTTTTTGGCAGCCATGGGCCGTAGATAACGAAGCTGCCAGTGTATACCTGGGAGGCCTTTGGCGGCCTTTCTACCGCTTGGGTATAATCAAAGAACCCTTTGCGGATATACGCGCCGCGCATGCCAACCGGCGTTGCCGCATAGATTCTTCCGGAGCGCGATTGCCGGACACATACCAACGGGATGAAACGAGCTTACAGGTGTTGACGGGGGCGAAAGTAGGCTTTATAGATTTGGAAGCAGCGTGGTATAAAGTGATACAATATAGTAATCCAGCCCGGTCAGATATTTCTTTTAGCTGGGCAGACATCCCTTTTATGACAGCCGTAGTGCAGGGAAGTTTGCGTCAGGCAACGGCGGTGCAAATAGGTATTGCGCTGGATTTTATTACCCCGTATGCTTCGGTAGTACGTTATGAGTATGCCGAAGTCAGCCATCCGGCCATGGCCGTACGTGCCGGAGCGGGTATCAAATGGGAAGAAGTGATTTTTGCCGGCGGTGTGGAAGTGTTTGAGCCGCGTAGAGAAGAGGAGCGCAAAACCTTTTTTTCCATGTCTATAGAAATCAATTTTTAAGAGGCATACATGCAACAACTGGATTTACATTGCAAGATAGATGAAGACGTTTTTTCTTGGACGGTTTTTATAACCCGCGCATTAGTGGGCTTGGTGCTTTTGTATGTGGCGGTTGGCGGGCTGTTGTATTACCGGGAGTTTTTATACAACGCCGCCTTGCTGGGTCTGCCCATGCCGGTAGCGGGGGGAATTTCTCTTCTTATAGTCCAAATTTTACTTGCGTTTATGCTGCTTTTAGGTTGGTTTACGCGGCTTGTCAGTACGCTAGGTGTATTTTGCATGGGAGCAATAGGTGTTATTTTCTTCGCCGGGGAAATAAACCATATTTTTGTTGCTTTGATGCTTCTTTTAATAACAGCCTTACTGCCTTCTGCTTTACTGGGGCCGGGTAAGATTAGTTTAGATTATAAACACGCAATCCGTCGGGCCAAATAAACATTTAGAGGTTAATTTTATGGAAGATAAAACTACCAATTTCACATACATTAGTTTAGCCAACAAATACCGTCCGCAGAAGTTTGAGGATATGGTCGGGCAGGAAAGTATTTCTAAGACGCTTCAAAATGCACTTAAATCCGGCCGTTTAGCGCATGCCTATTTGTTTTACGGTCCGCGCGGTTGCGGCAAAACCACGACAGCCCGCATTTTAGCCAAAGCACTTAACTGTACGGGACACACAGACAATAAACCTACCGCCGAGCCGTGCGGTAAGTGCCCGCAATGTTTGGAAATTGCCCAAAGCGCCGACTTGGATGTGCTTGAATTAGACGCTGCCAGTAATACACAAGTGGAAAAAGTCCGCGAAGCCATTATTGATACAGTGGCGCTTGCGGCCTCGCGCGACCGTTTTAAAGTATTTATTCTGGATGAAGTCCATATGCTTTCCGCCAGTTCTTTTAATGCGCTTTTAAAAACCATTGAAGAGCCCCCGGCCCATGTAGTTTTTATTTTAGCCACTACCGAAAAACACAAAGTGCCCGCTACAATTGTCAGCCGTTGCCAGACGTTCCGTTTCCGTCCGCTGACGACCGAAGAAATTACTACGCATTTATTAGATTTATCCGGCGCGGAAAATATAGATTTAACGCCGGCCGCTGCCAAAATTATTGCTAAAAACGCGGGCGGTGCTATGCGCGATGCGCTTACGCTGTTGGACCGTGCAATCGCATTTTGCGGCGGAAAGATTGACGAAAAAACAGTGGCCGATATGTTAGGGCTCACCCCGGATGAACTACTTAAACAAGCGTTGGGCGCGTTGGTGCAAAAAGATAATCAAGCGTTGCATCAAGTTTTTCAAACGATTCAAGCCGAAGGATTTGATGCTAATTCTTTTTTGAAAGATTTAAAAAATACACTGGGTGAATCTTTTTATTTTGTACTCGGGCAAGGGGATGCGCCGTTTGCCGGCGCCAAAGACGTGTTAGACGGTGTCAGCCCCGGTTTTTTGGCACAACTTTCACGCAAAATCAATAAACTTTGTGAAGAAGTAAAATTTTCCGATAATGCGCTTATTAGCGCGGAAGTTGGTTTGTTTACCGTGATGGACAGTTGTTTGGATATTTCCGGTTTAATAAGCCGTTTGGAAGCGTTGGAACGCGGCGAATCATTGCCGCCCGCTACGCCGCGCGCGCGCGGCCCGGTTAGTACGGATAAACCGGCATCTCGTCCGGCGGAAACGACCGCCCGCAAAAAACAGACTTTGCGGCACCTGCGCCCGTAACCAAGCCCGCGGCCGTAGTTGCCGAGCCGGAAACGCCCGCATTACAGACCGCGGTTTCCAATCAAAAATTATGGGAAAAAATGCTCAAGCATTTTGAAAAAAGTCCGTTTGTGTATGATGTGATGTTAAACAGTACCGTTACGTTTAACGAAACTTCATGGACGTTGTCCTTTGCGCCGGAAAAAGCATTTTATCAAATTCCCGCACAAAGCAAACTGCCCGAGTTGGAAAAAGCCGCTTTGGAATTGGGCGGGCGAAAAGTAACTATTCAATTAGCGGCGGCTATTGCGCCAACAGCAACGCCTGCCAAAACGGCTACTCAACAATCAGTGGAAATTTTGGACGAAGAGCCCTTGCCGGTACCGCAGACGGTTATGCTTTCTTCCAACCAAAACGCACCGGAAGAAGTTAAAGAAGTGTTAGATATGTTTCCCGGAGAGTTACTTGCGTAAATGATGAAAAGTTTAGACCGTTTTGTCCGTGCGCTTCGTCGTTTACCGGGGGTGGGTCCCCGGCAAGCGGAGCGTTTTGCCGCGTATTTTTTGCGGGCTTCGCAGGGTGAAACGGAAGAATTTATTACCGCGCTTTCCTCTCTTAAACAAGATATTAAATTGTGTCCGGTTTGTTTTGCCTACAGCGATACGGAGCCGTGCACCATTTGCAGCGACCCGGACCGCGACCCCGGCCAAATCTGCGTGGTAGAAGATCCGCAAGATATTGAGGCCATTGAAAAAACAGGTGCTTACAAAGGTTTATATCACGTATTGCACGGGGCGATTTCCCCGCTGGACGGCCGCAGCGCCGAACATGTCAAAGTGCGTGAACTTTTAGCCCGCGTGCAACAAGCCAAAGAGCCGGTGCGGGAAGTGATTATTGCTACCGATCCGGACAGCGAAGGAGAAACGACCGCGCTGTATCTGGCAGATTTATTGCGTGGGCAAGTAGGGCAGATTACGCGTATCGGGTATGGCGTTCCGCTCGGCGGCGATATTGACTATATGGACGAGATGACATTAGGATACTCGCTCAAAGGCCGCACTAAAATTTAATGCATCCCTCTGTGTATAAGCGTCCGCTGTTGTGGCTGGTGTTGACGCTAATTGTAGGAATTTCTTTCTTTTATCATCCCGCTCCCGGTAAGCGGGATGTTTCCCGTTTTATCTCATCACAAGAAGTAGCACTTGTCGGGCAAGTTACCGGTTTCCCGGTTGCTAAAAAAGACAAACAAAATGTGTGGATAGATGTTGTGTCCGTCAACGGTACCCCAGCCAACGGACGTGTGTACGCCCGCATGAGTAATTTTATCCCCGAGTGGAAAGACACTTTGCAACTAACGGGACGTTTACAAACGCCATACAGCGTGCATTTACCGGGTAATTTTGATTGGAAAGATTATTTGGCGCGCAAACATACTTTTGCGGAAATTAAAGTAATTCAAGCCAAACGTGTAAAACAAGCCGCTTGGTTGTGGCGTGTAATCCGTACGATACGAAAAGATATTTTACATACACTTAATGCGTCGTTCCCGCCGGGGCTGGCCCAGATTGCGGGGGGCGTGCTTTTGGGAGAGCGCGGAGATTTCCCGTCCGCTTTATATACTGCATTTCAAGACAGCGGAGCGATCCATTTGCTCGTAGCGTCCGGCGGCAATGTGGGGTTTGTAACGCTGATCACCTTGGCGGCGGGGGCGTTGGTTGGGTTGCGCCGTAAATCGTTACTGGTGCTTGCATTAGGCACCGCCGGAATGTATACGCTTATCGCCGGAGCCGATGCACCGTTACTTCGCGCGTATTTAATGACGGTGTGCGCGTGCGCGGGATATTTCTTGGGGCGTAACAGCGGCGTATTTCAAGGGTTATTATTATCGTGTTTGATTATTTTACTGGTTACGCCTTCGGCCGTATTTGATACCGGGTTTCAAATGTCGTTTTTGGCTACGTTGGCGATTGTGATTTGTCTGAATAATTACCGTGTGCCCGGTTCATGGCCGCGTGCCTGTCACTTCTTTGTGCCGATTTTCTTAGCCACCTTGTCTTCGCAATTGGCACTTCTTCCCGTTTTTACCAATGTGTTTTATAAAGTTTCTTTGACGGGATTACTGTCTAATATGTTACTTGTGCCATGGGCCTCTTTTGTAATGGGGCTTGGTTTTGCGTATTATACGTTTTCGCTGTTGCATATCGGGATAGTGTTATATTATCCGTGTTTGTGGAGTTTGGAATTTTTTAAAGTGGCGGTAGAATTTTTTGCCTCGTTTCAATTTTCTTCGCTATCGGCTACAGCTTGGAACGCGGGGAGTATTACGGCGTACTACATAATGTTGTTTTGGGCGCTGCAACTGCCGCATAAAAATTTTGCTAAGAAATTAGCATTACCGTGTTTGGTGGTGGCGGTGGGTGCTTTCGGCGTCGGGCGTATCCTACAAAACCGTCCGCAGGCGTATTTGCTTAGCGAGTGGAATAACCGCGCCGCTCTTGTGCGGGTAAACCGCAAAACAGCCGTAATATTTAACTTCGGCCTTGATAAAGAGAAATTAGACCGCGCCTTGTATGCACTCGGGTTTTCGCAAGCGGTTCTTACGTTGCCTTTGTCGGGCGAAGAAGTGTTTGATACTATATGGCCCGAAGATACGTTTAATGTTCCCGGCGGTGTGGTGCGCGCCGCGTGGGAGCTCCGCCAAGCACTGGACGGACATATCTGGGAAGATACGGGCTATTCGGGCAAACCGGGTAGCGGTCTTTCGTACTGCATACAGGTAAAAGAGAGAGCGCTTTGTATAGGTTCTCAGGCGCGGTTCTTGGTGTTGCCTGACGGGAAAACAATTTCCGGCGAACTAAACAATACCGTCAAAACAAATTGGTAGCTAGAGCGAAATGGGAAGTTGCCCTTTAGCCGGGCGGCTGCCCAGCAAAATTTCGGCGGCGGTTTCTTGAAATTCCGGAGCGGGACTAAACGTAAACAATGTACCGTGCGTGTGGGTTTTTGCCGGTAATGCCCACGGGCTGGCCAGTAGAACCGCTACCGAGGTGCGGCAATGCTGTAGAGCCGTTTGCAAGCGCGACTCGTCTTCTTGCTCTAAGGCTACGCTTCCGCGAAATGCTTTGTAGCGGCGCAAACAAACTACCAGTAAATAGTCGGCTTTTCCTGTGAAAGGGGATAAGCAAACGCCCGCTTTTTTTAGTGCATCATATAGCGGCGTAGCGGATGTTTTGCCGTCGGAGCCGATTTCCAAATAATGTACGGTTTGTCCGGCTTTGAGGGAAGGCGCCTGCCCGCAAAAAACGATTGCTTTTTGTGCGGTACGCCGGGTAAAATCATTGGGGGCAAACGCCTCTTGCGGTGTAGGGCGCGGCCCGGCATTTTTGGCTTTGGCGCACAGGGTATTTTGTAATTTTTCCGAGAGGGCTAAACAGTTCGCAGCCACTTCGTTTTCTTCCAAAAAATCAATCAGTTCGCCGGGATTTTGCGGCACAAGCAAAATGTTTACGCCCGTTTGCAACGCACGCAAAGCGGCTTGTTTTTCGTCGCCGATGGCTTTCATTAAAAGTGCATCGGTTAAAACACAGCCTTGGTAATTTAATTGTTTTCGTAACATTTCCCCGGCAATAGCGGGCGAGAGCGAGGCCGGGTTTTCCGGGTCAATCTCCGGCAGCAATAAATGCCCCAACATAACGCTGTCCGCAAACGGCAACAGTTGTTGAAACGGGATAAGTTCACGTGTAAGAAGTTCTTCTTGGGTACGTTGCAAAACAGGCAGCGCGACGTGCGAATCGGTCGTTGTATCGCCGTGTCCGGGGAAGTGCTTAATACTGCTTAACGCGCCGTCTTGCGCAAGCCCTTTTAGAAAGGCGCGGCCCAAACGGATGACACGCTCCGGCGCTGCACCGAACGAGCGCGTATTTACAATCGGGTTAAGCGGATTGTTGGCTAAATCTAACACGGGTGCAAAGACCCAATCTACGCCCAAACTGCGCGCTTGGCGGGCGGTGATAAGTCCTTTTTCAAATGCTAAATTTTCATCGTTGGCGGCCCCTAAAGCCATATTGGAAGGCAGCAGCGGTGCGTCCGGTAACCAGCGTCCCAGGCCGTCTTCATAATCGGCAGAAATAAGCAAATAATCTAACGGGGAGGCCGCCCGTACGGCGGCGGTAAATTCGGCTACTTGTTCTTTAGTTCCCCCGTATAAACAAAACCCGCCCACGCCGCGTTTGGCTAAATCTAATGCCTGTTGCATAGGTGTTTTATCAAACCAAAAACCGGGGTGAACAAGACGGGCGACATTCATAAGGTAATCTTCCCTAAAATAGATTTTTTACACGCACCGGTAGCGTGCGGACAATGGTTTGTTTTTTTATGCAAGGCAAGCCACGCAAATAGCGCAAACGCGGCGGCCTCCTTGGCTTGCGGATCTATGTGATAGTCCAGGGAGGTGGTAATTTTTATGTGCGGCAGTAATTCACGCAAAAAACAAAGCAGCGTTTTGTTGTGGCAACCTCCGCCGGAAACAATAATTTCTTTTTGATAACGGCGCGGCACAAATCGGGTCATTTGGTCGGCAATAGCGGCGGCGGTAAAATAGGTAACCGTGGCCAAAAGATTATTTTTTTGTAAATGTGCAAAGTGGCGTGTTAAATACCTTTTTCCAAAATCATTTTTATCTAAACTCTTAGGCGGCTTTTGGGTAAAAAACGGTTGCTTAAGTAATTGGCCGACAAGTATTTTATCCGGCGTGCCTTTGGCGGCAGAGGCTCCGTTTTTATCAAACGGTTTATGCAAAAATTGTTGGGCGCATAAATCAATAAGCGTATTGCCCGGGCCCGCATCAAAGCCCGTGGTTTTTATGTTTTTTCCGACGAGTGAAAAGTTGGAAATACCGCCGATGTTAAGTAAAATTTTCGGGCTTTTTTGTCCCCAAATATATTCATCAAAAAAAGGCACAAGCGGCGCGCCTTGCCCGCCAAGCGCAATATCTTTAGCCCGGAAATCGCTCACTACCGGTACGCCAAGCTGTGCGGCTAAAAAACCCGGCTCCGCAATTTGCAACGTATGCGGCGTGGTGGCGTGCGGTGCGTGCAAGACCGTTTGACCGTGCGAGCCGATTACTTCAATGCTGTTTGCGGACAATTTAAATTCTTTTAAAAACCGTTTAACCAGTTTTGCATACAAGGCGCCTAATTCGTAATTAAGTTCGCTAAGCGGCGCGGCATTTAATTGATAAGCATTTAACAGGCGGCTTTGTAATTTTTTAGGATAGGAATAATTTTTAAAATGTATGATTTTAAACGGATGAATGTGTACCGCGCAGACGGTAAGTCCGTCGGCGCTTGTGCCGCTCATGAGTCCTAAAGCCAGTTTAGTCATCCAGTGTTTTCCCTAAAAATCCGTTTGCGCTTTTTAATTTTTTTTCGGCACTTACGCGCGAAATTTTTTTACGGTGCATAACGATGGCGGTTTTAACGTGCCCGCCGGAAGAAACCAATAATTTAGCGGCAGTTTTCTCATTTGTCTTGGCAATCAAACTAATTAGCCGAACCGCGCGGGCCACTAATTTTTGGTTGGTAGGTTGCACATCTACCATTAAATTGCCGTACGTTTTCCCGCACAAGGCCATCGCCCCTGTGGTAATAGCGTTTAACGCCATTTTGGTAGCGGTGCCGGCTTTTAAGCGCGTAGATCCGCTTAATGCTTCCGGTCCGGTAGGTAAATAAATGTGAATTTCGGCGGGTGTCGTATCGGCGTGTGGATTGCACGAAATAAGAGCGGTATGCGCACCCAGCTTTTGTGCTTGCTTAAGTGCGCCCAACACATACGGCGTGCGTCCGCTAGCGGTTAGACCTATTACAAAATCGTCTTTTTTAGCGTGTTTGGCAATTTGGCGTGCGCCTTGTTTGTCATCATCTTCCGCCCCTTCCTGCGAGCGGAAAACGGCTTTTTCCCCGCCGGCAATCAACCCGATAATTTCATTTGGTTTTGTGCCAAAGGTAGGTACACATTCCACGGCTTCCAAAATACCGAGCCGTCCGCTGGTACCCGCGCCGATAAAAATAATTTTGTGTTTGCCGGCGTATGTTTGAGCCGCGCGGATAATAGCGGCGGCAATTTGTTTGCCTGCTTTTTTAACGGCGCGTGCGGCGTTAAAATCTTCCGCGTTAAACGCGCGCGCAAGCTGAGCCGGAGTTATTTGGTCCAGTTTTTTAGTACGCGGGTTTACTTGTTCGGTGGGCGACAGTTTTTTCATTTTTGCTGAAATTTCTTTTCCGTTTCTTCTAGCGTTTTGATTTTAGCACACAGCGGCACAACCGCAAAAGATAACAAACTGATCAGTGCGGTGGCCCAGAAAAATTTTTCGTACCCAAGCGCCACTTGCATTTTACCCGATAGCATAGACGGCACCATCATCCCTAAAGCCATAATACCCGTGGAGATAGCATAGTGCGAGGTTTTATATTTGCCTTGCGAAACATACATAATAAATACCGTTAGTGCCATCATTGCCAGCCCGTAGCCGAAGTTTTCCAGCGTAATGAGTGCGGCAATCACGGTTAGCCCCGGTTTGGCTATTGCCAAATATACGTAAAAGAAATTCGGCAGTACGAGCGAACAGGCAAACGGCCAAATACATTTTTTAAAACCGTATTTGCCCAAGAGCCACCCGCCTAACAAATTCCCCGCGATAATACCGCCCAGCCCAATACCCTTAATCAGCCCGTAATTTTGCATGGACAGGCCGAGTGCTCCTTCGCCAAGCGGTTTAAGTAAAAAGAGCGGAACGATTTTTTCCAGTAACGCTTCGCCGAAACGGTAGATTAAGATGAACAGTAAAATATACAAGATATTTTGCTGGGTAAAATAAGAGGAAAACGCTTCTTTCCAGGCGGTAGCTTGTGGAACAGCGGCAGGTTTGTCGTCTTGTGGTTTGGGCAAAATATAAAAATGAAACGCGGTAAACGCTAAAAATAAAAGCCCCAAAAAACCAAATAAGCAGACCCAATTATACGGTTTGGGGGCAAGCCCTTTTTCGGCCAAGGCACCCGTGAGTGAAATAAAAATACCGCTGCCTAAAATCATTGCCAAACGATAGAAAATCGTGCGGATACCCACAAAGCGGCCTTGGTCTTGCGGAGTCAGTGCGAGTAGATAATATCCGTCGGTAGCAATATCCAACGTGGCCGAAGCAAACGCGCCAAAGAAAAAGCCAAATAACGTGAGGGTAAAAGTAGTTTGCAACCCGGCTTGCTCGGCATGCATAAACGCTTGGAACATCAGCACGGCGGCAATTGCCAAAAACACCGCGGATAATACCGTTTGCGCGGCCAGCAGCCAACGGCGTTTAGTGCTGCGGGCATCCATCAACGGGCTCCAAAACATTTTTAAAATCCACGGCAAATACAGCCACCCGGTCCACAGCGTAATTTGGTCGTTAGGCAGGCCCAGATCCGCATACAAAAGTACAGACACCGTATTGATGATGATATACGGGAAACCTTCGGCTAAATACAATGTGGGGATAAAACCCCAAGGGGAAGTAATTTTTTTCATAATTATTTAAAAGCGTATTTTCCGGCCAGTAAATTAGCCAAAGGGCGCGTGGTTTCGTGTTTCTCAAAAAACATTTTGATAATAGCTGTAAGCGGTACGGCCAACAGCGCGCCCATAATCCCCCAAACAAGCGCCCAGAAAATTAAGCACGCGAGTACGATAATAGGGTCCAAGTCCATGCCGTCTCCGAGCCATTTGGTTTCTAAAATGTTGCCGATTACAAAATGAATAGTAGTCAGTAAACAAAGTGCCAGCATAATGCGCCAATCAAACCCGTATTGTAAAAATAAAACCGGTAACGGCAAAGCGGTAGAGATAAAAGGCCCAATATTAGGAATGAAGTTTAATACAAAGGTAAGAACAGCCAACATAGAGGCCAATTCTGTTTTTATAGAGGCCAGCACAATCCATGTACAAACCGCCGCCAAAAGTGAAACAAAAATTTTAACAAGCAAGTAGAAAGAAATTTGCCGTTGGATGCTTCCGACGAGGGAATGCTTGTCTTCGGTTGCTTTTCCCATGAAGATAAAGATTACAAACAGCGTGATAAGCATGGAATTGGTAACAAGTGACATCAGCGTTCCGCCCAAACTTTTGACAAAATTAAATACGGGTAGTTTGGCAGCTGTTTCCAATACAAACTGTGCATTGATATTGATGCCGTATTTTTGTCCGTGTGCCAGCAGCCAATCCAAGGTGCTGTTTAAGCGATCGGCATATGTATCGGCCCCGGCCACAAAGCTCTCAATGGAGTTGGCAATAAATAACACCGACGTAGTAATAAGCGCTAAAAAGGCCAAGAAGCTAAGCACCAACCCGAGGGCATAAGGCACCCGCCATTTTTGTTTAAGTCTTGCCGCAAGCGTGCTTGCTACCATAGAAATAAACAGGGCAATAATAAACGGCATTAAAATAGTTTTGGTGTATACTAACACCGCTGTAGCGGCGGTGCCGGCTAAAATCATCAAACAAACATTGTTGATAGGGGCGAGTTTTTCCGTAGTTGTGTTTATGAGCATAGTTTTCTCCTAAAATTAGTATAGCATACCGGGGCGTGCTTTGACACGGATGATAATCTATTTAGAAAATGGGCGCGCGGAAAATTTTTAGTACACTATATATATGGGATATAAAAAAATACTTGTATTATCTTGTTGTGCGCCGTGCTCGTGCGCTGCTATCAAGCATTTAGCGGATAGCGGAGCAGATGTGTCGGTGCTTTTTTATAATCCCAACATTCACCCGCGACAAGAATATGAAAAACGGCGCGACGAACAAAAGCGTGTTTGCCAAGACTTAGGGGCAAAATTTATAGAACTACCCTATGAGCCGGAGAAATGGGATAAAGCTGTGTGCGGGTTGGAACACGAACCCGAACGCGGCAAGCGTTGCAGTGTTTGTTTTTATATGCGCTTAGTGCGCGCGCAGGAATATGCTAAAGAACACAAGTTTGAAGTATTAACTTCGGTGTTGGGGGTTTCGCGCTATAAAGATTTTAATCAAGTGAATACTGCGGCACGTTTAGCGTGGGCGCGTGTGGGGAAACCCTATTGGGCAAAAGATTGGCGCAAAGACGGATTAGAAGAATTGCGCCGGGCTCTTATCAAAGAATTTGAGATGTACAGGCAAACCTACTGCGGGTGTAAGTACAGTTTAGCGGCTGTTACCGCGCGCAAACAAGAGGGGGAAAAATGAAAAAAGTTTGGTTAAAACGGGCGGGAATAATGCTGCTTGTTTTGGGGCTGTTGCTGGGAGTTGCTGATGTGGGGCTGCATGTGTTATCCGGGCGGGCGTGGGTGCGCCGGAAAATAACGGAAAAATTATCCCAAGCAATCGGACGCGAAATACGCTTGGACCGGGTTGTTTTCAATTTGCGCGGAGGCGTTTTGGAAAATTTTGTTATTGCCAAACCCGGAGGTTTCGCCGAGGGGGAAATGTTTCGCATTGGGCATGCGCACATGAAAGTATCGCTTTGGCATTTATTGCACGGGGAATTGCACATCAGTGCCGTAGGAATAGAAGGGATTTCGTTACATATTGTACGGGATGAACAAGGCAAATTAAATACCGAGTTTTACCCGGAAGAACCGAAAATAGCCGAGGACTCCGCCGGGACTCCGCCGGATATTGCAGTGGAGGAATTAATAGCACGAAAAATTGAAATTACGTATTTGGATAAACAAACTCAATTACAAGCGGAGTTAAAAGATGCTGAAATTTCTTTGCGTAATTTTTCGTGGGATGAGCCTTTTGAAGTGCGCGCGCAGGCCGCACTCGCTTACCAACAAGACAAGCAACCGTTTTCTGCCAAAATGTCTTTGGGAGCAAGGGTGCTGTTGGCTGAGTTGGACTTGCCTAAGGCGTATGCCGAAATCTCTTCTTTTTCTTTCCGTAACGGAAGTATGCGGGCTACCCTTACCGGACAGGTGAAAAATTTAGAAAATCCCGAGTTTGATTTAAAATTAGATGGTCAAAAAATTTCACACCAAGCTTTGGCTCCTTTTGTTTCGGAAGATTGGCCGCTGGATATCGCCCGCTTATCAATTTTAGCCAAAGGGGTCTTGTCGCCTGCCGACGGAAAATTGCAACTTGCGCAAGGGGAGTTTTCTTGCCCGGGGATAGAAACTACTTTGCAAGGAGAAGTGAATTGGAAACGTGAAAAATATGATATTTCCTTACGTTTGCAAGCCCAACTGGGTGAACTTGCCCAAGCGCTTTTATTCTTGCGCCCGTATGCGCCGGAAGGCCGGTTGGTGGCGGAAGGGCGGGTAACTTCCAAAATTACCGTGCGTGCGGAAATGGCGGATGGCGGATTTCACGTACCGCAAGCCGGGAAATTTACAAATTTGCAAGCGGCTTTGGACGTTTCGGAAAATACCCTTTTTACAAAAGGCCAAGGAGTATTTGGATTGCACGGCACATTAAACGGAGAAGATTTTAAAACTGATTTTTCGTTTACCCAAACCGCCAAAGAAATTGTGGCAACGTTACATGCGGCGGCCGAAAAACTAATTTTGCCGCCTGCCAAAAAAGAGGAGTCGTCTTCGGATAAGGCCGCTTTGTCTGCCGCTGCTGAGGAAGAAAAATTTACGTGGAAATGGCCGCCCATTACCGCGAAAGCAGATGTAAAGATAGGGGCCTTGGACGCGCCCTATATCAATGGGCAAGAGTTTGATTTTCAGTTAGATATGTCCGGCATTACTCCGCGGTTAGATTCCGCCCACGGGACGTTGGCCTTGTCCATGAATAACGGACAAATTACGGATTTATATCATTTAACAAATTCCAATGCCTTGATGAAGGTGTTGTTTATGTCTTTAAACGTAGTAGGCAAAGTGTTTAATAGTTTGGATGTTTTGTCGGTATTGAGCGGGTTAACCGGCAGTTCTCCCAACGGGCAGACAGAAGCGGTGATTAAAATGATTCCAAACGAAGAAGGAAAATTAGTGGCCGTTAGGGTGCCGGCTTCTTCGCGTAAAGTAGACGGACATTTGGCGTACGATAAATTTGTAACGGATGTGCATTTTGAACACGGTGTGGCGACGATTAAAAAAGGAAGTTTTGTGTCAGATATGATGTCTTTTGACTTGTCTGGTACTACAGATTTTAAGACGGAAAAAATTGATATGACCGTTCAGGCTGCCCCGGGTAGACACGAGACGGGTGGCGTGATGCCGCTGACGCTCAAAATTGGCGGTACAATTAGAGAGCCGACAGGAAATATGAGTGTAATGGGGTCGGTAGCCTCGTTGGTTACGCAGGGCGTAACAAATAATTTTGCTTCGCGTGCTATTAAAAAAAGCCTACGTGGGTTCTGGGGGCTTTTTAAGAAAAAAGAACGCCCCTTGGAAGAAACTTCTAAAGAGGAAATTTCGTCCCAATCGGCCGCCGAGCCGCAGTGAGCATATAAAAACGTTATTTGCCAGCGCTTGTTCTTTTTTCTATACTACAACTATGATTTACTTTTCACATCGCGGCGCAAATAAAATGCGCGTACAAAACACAGGGGCGGCCTTTGCTTTGGCGCACGCTCAAGGAGCGCGCTGTTTTGAATTGGATGTGCATTTACTTAAAGACGGGGCTTTGGCTGTTCATCATGATTATTCGTTACTCGGCACAGCCGGTAAAGATGTTAAACTGGCGGGCCTTACCTCCGCCGATTTAAAAGCCTATCCGCTTATCAATCCCTTTTCCAAAGAAACCGTTTTTGTGCCGCTGCTTAGCGAAATTTTGCCGATTGTGGCGCCGGAATTGCAACTGCTTAATATAGAAATTAAAAATGATGATAATGTTTATCCGGGGATAGAAAAAGCCTTGGTAAAAGCATTAGCCTTTCATCATGATTTATTGCCCCGGGTGCTTTTTTCCAGTTTTGACTACAATACGTTGGACCGATTGCGCGCGGTGTTGCCTGGCGCGCGGCTGGGGCTTTTGACGCGTAACTTTGATGTGAAGAAAGCGCTTTTATTATCGGCGGAAAGTGTGCATATCAATCAAACGCGTTTTACGCCGTTGATTGCCCAAACGTGTCATGAACATGGATTAAAAATATATGTATATACTGTTAATGAGGTGGCTGTAGCTAAACAATTAGAACAAGATGGTGCGGACGGTATTTTTACCGATTGCATAGATTTGTTTTTAAGAGGATAAGTTATTACGCGCATAAAAAAACCCCCGCTTGTAAGCGGGGGTTTTTTATATAAAGCAGCATTTAGTAATCGTAGGCCTGTTCACCGCCGTTATCGCCCCCTTCTTGCATGCCGTAGTATTCTTCCGGCGTGTAGCGTTTGGGTTTTTTCCAAAGGCGTTTTTCTTTTTTATGGTCGGCATCGCTGGGTTGCCCCGGCACTTTAGGTTGTTGGCGCTCGTCAAAGAAATAGACGGTCTTGTCCGTTTCCGGCACTACATTAAAAATATAATCCGACTCTACCAGCGGTTGTGCGGCCCGGCGTTCTTTTTCGGCTTGATTACCCAAATCTTCCAGGTAATCTTCTTCGGTTAGATAAATTTTACGGCGTTCGCGCGGGTCTTCGGTGTTTTGCGAAGCGCACGCGGCTAAAAAACTAATCCCTAATAAACATAAAATCATTTTGGTAACCGTTTTCATAATTTCTCCTTAAATCTTTCTCTCTCCTGATAATATAATGTTTTCCAGCAGCACTGCAAGTGTTACGGGGCCGACTCCGCCGGGAACGGGGGAGTAAGAAATGCCGGCTGCCTCTAATTCTTGTGCGTTGGCATCTCCGCAAAGCAGGTTGTTATTCCAATTAGTAGAAATATCAATCACCACGGAACCTTTTTTAAGCCATTTGGTTTTGAGTAGCCCGGGCGAGCCGGCGGCCGAGCAAATAATATCTGCATTTTGCACGGCACGAGGTAAATCGGAGTACGAGTGGCAAAGCTTCACGGTGGCATTTTTGCACGATAACAAATGCGCCAGCGGCCGGCCTACCGTAGAGGAACGTCCGATAACGACGGCTTCTTTTCCGGCCAATTCTATATGGTGAAAATCAAGCAGCCGCATCACAGCCAAGGCCGTACACGGCACAAAACCCGGCAAGCGCTCAATTTGCTCCCACGTCTTACACAAAAATAACCGGCCCGCGTTGGTGATGGACATACCGTCAATATCTTGCCGCGGGTTTAAGTAGTGGGCAAAATCGCTTTGGGCCAGTTGATCCGGCAGCGGTCGCGGAATTAAAACAGCGTCGGTGTCCGTGTGTTTGGCCAGTTCCTTAACGGCTTGGCAAAAACCGTCTGCGGGCGTGTTTTTATCTAAATCAAAGATATGGGTTTCAATGCCGATTTTTTGCGCGGCGGCCACTTCTTTTTTAAGATACAACCGTGCGGCGTAATCATCCGACGTGCCTAATGCACACAAACAAATCGGGCGTCCGAGTTTTTGCCGTACATTATCAGCCCGCTGTTGCAACGGGGCGCGAATCTGCTGTGCCAGTGTTTTGCCTTCCAATATCATACTACTATTCTAGCAAATAACGGGCGCAGAACGAGAAAGTATCCTTGTGCAATAAAGTTTTTTCTTGCGGTGTTTTATACATACAGCGGATCAACCGATAATCGGGTAAAGGATAGCCATCCGCGAGGAGGTCTTATGAAAAAACTTTTGACGATGTTGTTAATAGGCGGGTTGTTGGCTTGTGCGGGGCAAAGCTCCGCGCAAGGTATTGAAGCCGGCTCATCCCTGGTTAGTTTATATGCCGGGTTTGGCTCGGCCTTAGAAAAATCCGATATAGAAATTAACGGAGATAATTTGTCTTGGGGAAATATAGGCGGCGAGTTAGGTCTTTCGTATTTATTTTTTCCCACACCTTATTTGGGGCTGGGAGCCGATATCCGCTATGCGGGTTTCCAGGGCAGTGAAAAGACGGAGTATTGGGCCGGACGTTGGTTTTGGCATACGCTGGAAAGTGATTTTGAAACACACACCTTGCAACTCATGGCGGCGGGCCGTATTAACCTCAATCCGGGCGCAAACGTGCGGTTGTATGTTCCGTTCGGGGCGGGGGTGGTATTTTCCCGCGGACGGATGGAATATACGTGGGATGATTATGCGTATGATACCGAAACGGCTTCTAATACCTCTTTGGGTTGGTACGCCGGAGTGGGTATTGAGTTTGATACTTCCGACCGTTTTGCCTGGGGATTAGAGGCGCGGTATAATACGTTCCGGTATGACGACACCCGTTTGGCGCAGGATATAGGCGGACGTTCCTCCGGGAGTGAGAAAGACCGCAGCTATGTGTCGGTAGCTATCAAAGTGAGTTTTAAATGACAAGGAATTAACAGCCCCGGTCTGTTCTGTCGGGGCTGTTAAATTTTAGGCAGGTTTATTTAATTTCACGTGCCACAAAAATTCGGTGTTGCCGTGCGTGCCTTTGATGGGACTTTCTATTACTTCGCCGGAAACGCCGCCGTATTTTTCTTTAATATTTTCAAAATAATCTCGCACACGTTTAACGGCAAGTTGTCTGTTTTCGTCGGTTTTTACAATGCCGTGCGGTACTTGTTTGGGGGATAACTCAAATTGCGGTTTGATTAAAAAAACAATTTCGCTTTTGTTTGCCAATACCTTAAAAAGCGGTTCCATAATCATTGTTAAAGAAATAAAAGACACGTCCACCGCGGCGAACTGCGGCGCGTTTTCAAATAAATCAGATGTCATATAGCGTGCGTTTGTTTCTGGCCTAAAGTAGAAATTTTTGTAACGCCGCATTTCATCAGCGAGTTGCCCTTTGCCTACGTCCACGCCGTACACTTCTTTGGCGCCGGCTTGAATCATGCAATCGCTAAACCCGCCCGTTGCCACACCTATATCCACACACGTTTTCCCGGTTAAATCAATGTTCCAATGCTTTAAAGCACCCGCCAGTTTTAAGCCGCCGCGCGACACATACGGACACGATTTTTCTTTTAAAGAAATTTTATCTTCCGGCAAAATAGTGCGATCAGCGCGGGTGTCAACTTCGCCGTTTACTACTACTTCGCCTGCCATAATGGACGCCTGCGCGCGGTTTCTGCTGGTAAAAAAACCTTGCTCCACCAAGGCCATATCCAAACGTAATTTTTTATTCGCCATCGGTCGTTTCCGCCAGGTCCGTATCAAAGGGCTCCGTCATCATTTCGGCCCCTTTCTTTTTCAGTTCTTCTACTTTAAATTTAACCGTTTCCAACTTTTGCGCGAGTTCTTTGGAAAGTATTACTCCTTCTTCAAACAATTTGACGGACGCATCCAAATCGGTTTGTTCTTCTTCCAGTTTCGCCACAATTTCTTCTAAGCGCGAAAGTTGTTTTTCAAAATTAAATTTCGTTGCCATAGTATCCTCACTTAACTTGTGTGTAAATCATACCGTCTTGCACTTGCACGTAAATTTCTTCGCCGCTTTGCGTTTGGGCCACGCGGCTGATAACAGAGCCGTCTTTTTTGCGCGTGATACTGTACCCGCGTTTTAATACCGCTTGCGGCCCGAGCGCGTGTAATTTTTGCGCGGCCAGTTCAAACCGTGCGGAAAATTGCGCGGTTTTTTGCGCGTACGCGTTTTCAAGCCGCGTTATCAAATCGTCTAGTGTTTGTTCTTTTTCTTGCGTGAGCGCCGACGGACGTTTAAATATCGGCGAGTTAATTGCCAAATCGTAGCGGCGTTTGGCGCGCTCGTAAAATAAATTAACGGCTTGCAGTAAACGCTTTTGTAAATCCGCGATATGTTCTTGCGTATTTTGCGAATTTTTGACAACCAGCTCCGCGGCGGCGGAAGGAGTAGGTGCGCGCAAGTCGGCCACGAAATCGGCAATCGTAAAATCTACTTCGTGGCCGACGCACGAAATAACGGGGATTTTACTTTTAAAAATAGCGCGCGCGACAATTTCTTCGTTAAACGCCCATAAATCTTCCAGAGAGCCACCGCCACGGCCGGTAATGATCACGTCGGCAAGCCGATGCTTATCCACGTAATCCAGCATAGCAGCGATTTCTTCGGCTGCTCCTTCCCCCTGCACCCGTACGGGACA
>JAGCMD010000075.1 GCA_017646765.1 Elusimicrobiaceae bacterium
GAAATTTTAAAAGTACACGCCAAAAAAGTCAAGCTAGGTAGCGAGGTGGACTTAAAGCAAGTGGCCAAAGGCACGCCCGGTTTTGTGGGGGCCGATTTGGCAAACGTCATTAACGAGGCGGCTATTTTGGCGGCTCGTGCCGATAAGGACGCGGTTACAACTTCTGATTTAGATGAGGCAGTGGAACGTGTGCTGGCGGGTCCGCAAAAAAAGAGCCGCATTATTTCCAAGCACGAACAACATGTCATTGCCGCTCACGAGTCCGGACACACCATTGTGGCCCGCTTAACCAACCACTCGGACCCGGTTCATAAAGTAACTATTATCCCGCGGGGCCAGGCGTTGGGATATACGCTCCAGCTGCCGCTGGAGGATAAATTCTTAACCAGTAAGTCCGAATTATTGGATAAACTTTGCATTTTGTTAGCCGGTCGTGCTGCGGAAGAAATTGTCTTTGGTGAAATTACCTCCGGAGCCAGTGATGATTTAAACAAAACCATGGCGTATGCGCGTAAAATGGTAATGGAATTGGGAATGAGCGAACGGTTGGGGCCGATCGCGTTACCTAATGGAGAGGACAGCGAAGTGTTTTTGGGCAGAGATTTGTCCCGCCATACCACTATGTCTGATGAGTTGTCGCGCACGGTGGATGAGGAAATTTTAAATTTGATAAAAACATCCTATGCCCGGGCGAAGGATATTATTACCGGCCACCGCGAAGCATTTGATAAATTGGTGGCGACGTTGCTTGAAAAAGAAGTCGTGCAAGCCGGTGAGATTGATGAGATTTTGGGTTTAAAATCCGCCAGTAAAGAGAGCCAACCACAGCTCGCAACAGCTGACCCCGTCAAAGAGGAACCGAAGGCGCAGACGGCCGTTGGACCTAATGCTCAACAGGCGGACCTGTTTGAATAAAGCTGTTGTAAGCGGGTATTATGCGTGCGGGCCGGTTGTTTAGGCCCACCAAAGAAGGAAGGTATATGGGAAAATATTTTGGAACGGACGGAGTACGTGCCGTAGCCGGGCAGTTTCCGCTCGTGGATGATTTCATTGAAAAACTCGGTTACGCGGCTTTGCGTGAGTTGCAAGCCCGTAACAAAGACGCACACCTGGTACCGCAAGTGATTATTGCGCAAGATTCCCGCGCCAGCGGCCCGGCCATTTTGGCGGCTTTGCAGAAAGGGGTGCGTGCCGGAGGCGTCAATGCCATTAGCGTAGGCATAGCTCCTACCCCGGCAGTGGCATATTTAGTTAAAAAGACAAACAGCTTATGCGGGATTGTGATTTCCGCCAGTCACAATCCGGCCGAGTTTAACGGTATCAAATTTTTTACCAACCAAGGTACCAAGCTCCCCGAAGAACTGGAAAATACGATTGAACGGGAAATTGATTTGTTGTCCGTCGTGCCGGAGCCGGTGGGTACATTTACGCAAGATGAGAACTTGGTGCAACTGTACGAACAATTTTTGATGTCCACGGTGGACGCATCTGTTTTGAAAGGAACAAAAATTGTGTTGGATTGTGCCAACGGTGCCAGCTACAAAGTGGCCGCGCATGTGTTTGCCGGACTCGGCATGGACGTAACCGTTACGGCTGCTAAGCCGGACGGTACCAACATCAATAAAAATGTCGGTGCGCTGCATACGCAATTTATGCAAGACTTAACGGTTAAAGAAAACGCTTTTATGGGTTTTAGCTTTGACGGGGATGCCGACCGCGTGATTGCTTCTGACGAAAAAGGCCGCCAGTTAGACGGCGATAACATTATTGCTTCCTCGGCCTTGTGCATGAAAGAACAGGGGCTTCTTAACTCTAATAAAGCGGTGTTGACCATTATGGCTAACCTGGGTTGTATCAATTACTTAAAAGAAAACGGAGTGGATGTGGCACTTACTACGGTAGGCGATAAATACGTTTCCGAAGCCCTGGAAAAAGAGAATTTATCTATTGGCGGGGAAACATCAGGGCACATTATTTTCCGGCAATTTTCTAACACGGGGGACGGGGTGCTGTCCGCCTTGCAATTTTTGCAATTTGTTAAAAAGTCCGGCAAACCGGCCAGCTTTTTTGCCGACCAATGGAAACGGTATCCCAGCAAGTTAAAAGCGGTGCAGGTTAAACAAAAACCGCCGTTGGAAAGCTTGCCCGGGTTTTTGCCGGCTGTAGCCGAATTGGAAAAAAAGATGAACGGTAAGGGCCGCATTGTAGTGCGTTATAGCGGCACGGAGCCGAAATTCCGTATTTTAGTGGAAGGCGAACAAGAAGCTTTGGTAGACCAAGTTATACAAGAAGTGGAAAATTTATATAAACAAAAGACGGAGGTGCTTTAATGAGTCTAAAATTAGGAGTCAACATTGATCACATCGCTACGTTGCGCCAAGCCCGCCGGGAAGCGTTTCCGGATCCGGTAGATGCGGCGGCTGTGTGTTTAAGCACCGGAGCAGATTATATTGTTGTTCATTTGCGTAAAGACGAACGCCATATTAACAAAAAAGATTTGGCTCAGTTGTGTAAGTATTTTCCCGGTAAAATTCATTTGGAGTGTTCCGTTGAGCCGGCGATGGAGAAAGCCGCACTTACGTATAAACCGCACTCGGTGTGTATCGTGCCCGAACATCCCGGTGAGGTTACAACGATGGGGGGGCTTAAATTTACGCCGGCCGTTATTAAACGCTTGGCCTCTATGATTGAACGGTTACACAAGAAAGGAATTTTGGTTAGCTTATTTGTCAGTCCGGAGCCGTCCGATATTCGGCAGGCAGCCAAGTTAGGCGCCGATATCGTGGAATTATGTACGCGCGATTACAGCGAGGCCACCTCGGCGGCACAGGCCCGCAAACGGTTGCAAGATTTGGCACTTTCTACGCTGTTAGCTAAAGAACTGGGGCTTCAAGTACACGCCGGACACGGCCTAGATTATCACAATGTACTCGCCGTGGCCGATTTGGGCGGCGTTACATGCATGAATATCGGTTTCGCTATTGTTACGCGAGCTTTATTCGCCGGCCTGCCCACGGCGGTTAATGAAATGAAAGGACTTTTGTAAGAGGAAGTTATGTGCGGAATTATCGGATATGTAGGGAAGAAAAACAGTGTCCCTTATATCATAGACGGACTTAAAAAATTGGAATACCGCGGATACGATTCGGCCGGTATTTCTATTTTACAAGACGGCAAATTGGTTACGGTGCGTGCCGTCGGCAAAGTAGCGGAACTGGAAAAAGCCGCTTTGCTGGCCAGCCCCCAAGGCACTACCGGGATTGGGCATACCCGTTGGGCTACCCACGGTAAACCCAGTGAAGAAAATTCCCACCCGCATACCGATTGCAGCGGCGAAATAGTCGTGGTGCATAACGGTATTATTGAGAATTATTTGGTGCTGCGTGCCAAACTAATTTCGTTAGGTCACAAATTCAAAAGCGAAACCGATACGGAAGTTATCGCCCACCTCATAGAAGAAAATTTAAAACATATTCGCGGGAATAATGAAGAAGAACGGCTGGTTAAAGCGGTCCAGCGTACCAATAAAGAAATTGCCGGAGCTTTTGCTTACGGAGTTATGTGGGCACATGCGCCGGGGCTTTTGATCGGCGTAAAAAACCAAAGTCCGCTTGTGATTGGGCTGGGAAAAACGGAAAGTTTTTTAGCTTCGGATGTTCCCGCCTTCTTGCAACATACCCATAAAGTCGTTTTTTTGGAAGAAGGCGAAATAGCCCTCTTGCGTGCCGGACGTGTAACCGTGTTGGATAAAACGGGTGCCGAGCGCACTATAAAATCAGTCAAAATTTCGTGGGATCAAAAAACAGCCCAGAAGGGCGGCTATCCCCATTTTATGCTCAAAGAAATTTACGACCAACCGCAAGCCATAGAAGATACCTTGCGTACGGCCCGGGCAGACTTTGGCAAAATTTTAGGGTTGGATACTCCGGCCTTACGCGGCTTACAAAATGTGCACATTACTGCGTGCGGGACGGCCTATCACGCCGGCTTGGTGGGAAAGTATTATATTGAACAATTTGCCGGGATACCGGTAAGTGTAGATTTGGCCAGTGAGTATAAATACCGTACGGTTCCGCATAAATCTAAAACTTTGGCCATAGCTATTAGCCAATCCGGTGAAACGGCCGATACAATAGGGGCCGTCAAGAAAGCCAAAGAATTGGGTTTTCGTACATTGGCCATTTGCAATGTGCTGGGCTCTACGCTTACGCGTTTGTGCGATAGTACGTTTTTCACACACTGCGGACCGGAAATCAGCGTGGCCTCCACCAAAGCGTTTACCAGCCAAATTACAGCTATGTATGCATTAGCTATTTCGTTAGGACTTGCCAACGGGAATGTAAGTAAATCTTCTTTTGATAAACTGTACCGGGAACTGATGCATTTGTCCAAAGCCATGAGCGAAGCGGTTAAAATGGAATATACCGTACGGCACTTAACGCGCAAAATTTACAAAGCGGATCGGTTTATTTTCTTGGGCCGCCATGTGCATTTCCCAATAGCCTTGGAAGGAGCACTAAAATTAAAAGAAGTTTCTTACCGCAGTGCCGAAGGCTTTGCCGCGGGGGAAATAAAACATGGGCCTATTTCCATTATAGATAAAGGCACCCCTGTTTTTATGCTCATGCCGCAAGGGCCGTTATTTGAAAAAATGCTCTCGGCCTGCCAAGAATGCCGCGCGCGCGGGGCGTTTGTGGTGGCTATTACCACGCCGGATGCCGAACAGCAAGCTAAGAGTGTGTCCGACAAAGTTTTTTTGGTGCCGCCGGTTAATGAGTTTTTACAGCCAATACTTATGGTAGTGCCGCTTCAGTTTTTGGCCTATTGGATTGCCAAACGGTTAGGATGTGATATTGACCAACCGCGTAATTTAGCGAAAAGCGTAACTGTGGAGTAAAATATATGGATAAAATTACCTGTGAAGAAGTTGTTTCCCTGTTCCCGCCGCGTGATCCCAGCGCTTATAAGGGGGTATTCGGCCGTGTGCTCGTTGTGGCCGGTTCGCGGGAGATGTGCGGGGCCGGGTTGTTATGTGCCAAAAGCGCTTTGCGCGCCGGAGCCGGATTAGTTTATTGGGCGTTGCCTGCCAGTATGCAGCCGGCTTTTGCCGCCGCTCTACCGGACGTTATTACGGTGCCGCTACCGGAAAACGAGCGGGGGAAAATTGCGCTCTCGGCTTGGCCGGTGTTGACCGATTTTATAAACAAACACCGTCCGACGTTAGCGGTAGTCGGTATGGGTATGCAGGACAGTCCGCTTTTGCCGAAATTGTTGGAAGAAATTCAACTTCCGCTTGTGATAGACGCTGATGGGCTAAATGCGCTAGGTAAAATACCTTCTTTCAGTTTTAAACAACCGGCGATAGTAACTCCTCATGCGGGTGAAATAGCACGTTTACTTAATACGGCGGTGGTAGTGGATGAATCTTTCCGTATCCTGCAAGCGGCGCAATTAGCCGATCAGGTAAATGCCATTTGTGTATTAAAAGGTCCCGATACCATAGTAGCTGTTTCCGACGGGGGAAAATTGAACTCGTGGCAAAATCCAACCGGCGGACCGGCGTTGGCTAAAGGCGGGTCGGGGGATGTCCTTTCGGGGGTAATTGCCGGGATATGGGCGCAGTTTGCGGCCCAAGGACTTACGGTGGAAAATGGGCTGCGTGCGGCAAAATGCGCGGTGTATGTGCACGGGTTGGCGGGGGACATGGCGGCTAAAGAATTTTCCGACTATGGAGTGCTGCCGTCTGATACATCCTGCTATATTCCCCTGGCCTTGCGTGAACTATTTGGGGAGGAAAAATGAGTTCTTTGCTTACGATTATTTTGCTGGTATTAGGAATTTTGGCGTTGCTTGTATTGGGAACGGTTGGGGGGTGTATACATGTAGCCAAAAAAGTGCTACACCCTGTCTCTAAACGAAAAGCGTTAGATGCGTGGCCGGACCAGTTTGGCCTGCCGTATGAAAATGTTACCTTTAAAACACAAGATAATGTGCAGCTGAAAGGTTGGTTTATTACCAGTCCGGAAGTTTCCGATAAAACGATTATTCTAATGCACGGTTGGGGGATGAATCGTTCTGATATTTTGAAGAACACGTATTTCTTGCGCGATTTGGGATTTAACCTCTTTTATTTTGATTTTCGCGCCTTGGGTGAAAGCGGCGGTAAGACAAGCTCTATCGGGTATTTGGAACTAAAAGACGTGTCTGCCGCTATTAGCTTTTTGAAACAGACGCGTCCTCAATTTTGTGCCAAAATAGGTTTGTACGGCTTATCTATGGGCGGTATGGTGGCGATTTGTGAGACGGCACATAACCCGGAGATTGCGTGCGTGGTGGCGGAGGCGTCGTATTATTCGTTTAGACGGGTGGTTTCGCGTTGGGCGTGGGTTAACCGCCGTGTGCCGTATTTCCCGCTTATGCCCATTGTGCTACACTACATTCGCAAACAATTAGGTGTAAACCCGGAACGGTTTAGCCCGAAATATAATATTCCCAAAATTTCCCCGCGGCCGATATTGTTAATTCATGGCCGGTATGATAATTTGGTACCGGCGGCGCAGGCCAAATTGCTTTATAAGCGGGCCGGCGAGCCGAAGGAACTTTGGCTGGTGCCCGGTGCTAAACATAATAAATGTGCCGAGGTGGGCGGTTTTGAATATAAGCAGCGCTTGGCAGATTTTTTCCGAAAGTATTTATAACTAAATGAATCCCCCGGCTACGCCGGGGGAATATTTTTTATAACACTAACCCCCCGGCTGTGCCGGGGGAATAAGGAAGGTTTACCGTTTTTCTTAAAATAAGAGGTCATTCCCGAGTGTTTCTATCGGGAATCTTCCACGCAAGCTGTTTTTGTCGTTCTCTTGCGAAACAACGGATGCGTGGGAGATCCCCGATACCGACCTTCGGGGATGACAGCTGATAATAACAACAAGAGAAAAACACGGAGAAATACGCAAGCGATAGGAGCCGTTGCGGCCGGATATCCGGCGGACTAGTAATCTAGGGCAGGGCCCGCCTATGAAAACCCCCCGGCGCAGCCGGGGGTTCATTTATTAGTCGGTTGCGCCGGCTTGGCGCAAGAAATCGGACATTTCTTTTTGCCGGGTCTGTAAAGCCAGGGTAAGCGGTGTTTGCCCCCAGTTGTTTTGAGTGTTTATCTTTGCACCGGCCGCTACTAAGGCTTTTACTATTTCCAGGTTTCCTGCTTCCACGGCTTTGTGTAAAGCGGTATCGTTGAAAGTTCCATCTGTTTGGTTGGGATCGGCCTTTGCCGCCAGCAAAATTTTCACCATTTCTAAATCGCCTTGGCGGGCGGCTATTTCTAAAAAGTGCGCGCCAAAAGAGTCCGGAGCCGGTTTATTGGGATCCACCCCTTTTTCTAACAGTATTTGCGCGGCACTAACATGGCCTTGTTCTACCGCATTTCTTAAAGCGGTTAGTAAATTCTTTTCGGGGAAAGCAACTTCCGTCGCCAAAAGCAAGTTGACGATTTCCGTCCGGCCGTATGAGCTGGCCATTTCCAGGGAAGAGGGCAAATCGGGGCTTATTTTTTGTGCCAACAGAAAACGGACCGTCTTTGTTTGTCCTCCGGCGATTGCCCAATCTAACAGAGATTTCAACACCCGCTCTTGCGCGGGTTCTGTTGTTCCGTTTGCCCGATAGGCCGCGATATCCGTTTTTAATGCTTCCAACTCTCCGTTATAGGCTTTTAAAGCCAGCTGATGGGTGTCATTGGGCATTACCATCCCTTTCTTTACCAGAATCTCGGTAATTGGCGGCGTGCCCCACTTAAGCGCGATGAGCCATGTTATGTCAACGTTTACTTCCGCCCCGTTATCCAGTAGAAGCTGTACCATCGGTAAACTCTTTTTGAGGATAGCCGCTTGAAGGGCCGTGTAATTGCGGTATTTTTTATTTACCTCTGCACCGGCCCGGATGAGTTTTTGCGCAATGGCCACGTCTCCGCCTTCGGCGGCCAGCATCAGGGCCGTTCGTTCTTGCTGGGCATTTACATCCGCGCCGTTAGCTAACAAAAAATCCATCAATTTTTCTTGTTTCATAAGGGTAGCCATCATAAGCGGGGTAAAGGTTTGGTGATAGGAATTTACATTAGCCCCGGCCTGCAGTAACGCTTCCACAATAGGCAGCGTCCATGGACCCACAGACGAAAAGGCCTCGTTGATAGCAGGCTTTCCGTCGGGGGTTGGGGCATGGGGGCTGGCCCCGGCTTGGAGCAATTCCTTCACGCGTGCCGGGTCCATGTTTTGTATAGCGGCAATCAACGCGGCATCCTTATCGGGGGTGGGGGAGGATTGGACGATATTGGGGTGTATTTCTTCTTGTTCTTTTTCAAAAGCTTGTTTCCGGGTTACAAAATCAGACATATTTAAGAAGACTACTGCCCCGATGGCAACGAGCCATATTACTTTATGTAAACCACTCTTACGCGTAATGGTTAAAGCGCCCGCAAACAGCAGCAATATACCCATGAACAATACCCCGCCGGTAAGCGACGATAAAGAGATAAATACTTTTGAAAACATAATGCATAAAAAAATAAAAAATATCAAAAAATGTGTCATAAGAAGCTCCTTTTTTATATAGATAAAAATCTTTCCTTAAAATTCTAGCAGAAATCGCTTGCACATTTCACGAGGTATTTTTATAATATAGGTAGTCCTGTAGTCATTTTAGAACAAGGAGAAAAAACATGTGGTATGGAATTAGCTCCCTGCGCTGTTTTGAACAGTACGCATTATTTGGCGTATTGCTCATCGCGGTACTGGGGTTGTTGTACGCGCTATTTTTGCGCAAGCAAGTCATGAGTGAAGATACCGGCACGCCGGAGATGGTCAAAGTCTGGAGTGCTATTGAAGAAGGCGCCAACGCTTATCTCAAACGTCAGTTAAAAACGATCTTGCCGTTAATCGGACTTTTAACCATCTGTCTGTTTTTATCCGTTTACATTGTTCCCGTTTCGCAAGATTCCATGGAACGCTTTGCGGGCTTATCCGCCGATAAAGTAAAACTCATCGCCGCTTTCGGGCGCGCGGGAGCGTTTATTTTGGGGGCGGTGTTCTCGCTGCTCGTAGGGCAGTTGGGCATGCGCATTGCCGTTGATGCCAATGTGCGCGTAGCCGCGGCCTCTAAACGCAGTTTCGGCGACGCTTTGCGTATTGCGTACCGCGCCGGCACCGTAACGGGTATGCTTACCGACGGGCTCGGTCTTTTTGGCGGCACGATTATTTTTATCATTTTCGGCATTGCCGCGCCGGACGCGCTACTCGGTTTCGGTTTCGGCGGAACGCTGCTTGCCTTGTTTATGCGCGTAGGCGGCGGTATTTACACCAAAGCCGCTGACGTGGGCGCTGACCTTGTGGGTAAAGTAGAAGCCGGCATCCCGGAAGATGACCCGCGCAACCCCGCCGTAGTAGCCGACCTGGTGGGAGACAACGTAGGCGACTGCGCCGGTATGGCTGCCGATATTTTTGAGTCCTACGAAGTAACAATCGTTTCGGGCTTAATTTTAGGTATTGCGTTGTGGCGCATTACCGGCCATCACGAGTGGATCGTGTATCCGCTTTTGGTACGCGGTATCGGCGTGTTGTGCTCTATTATCGGCACGTACGCGGTCAAAGATTCTAAACGCACCGCGGGTAATGCGATGAAAGCTATTTTCAAAGGGTACTCCATTTCCGCCGCAATTTCGGTGGCGATTTTCGGCGTACTTGCCTATTTCTATATGGCCAATGTACCCGGTGGTTGGTGGCGTCCGTTTGCGGCTACCACGATTGGTATTTTGCTGGCTATCAGCATTGACCGCTTGACCGAATATTTCACCGGCACGGAAGGCAAGCCGGTGCAAGAAATCAAAAAGGCGACGGCAACGGGCTCGGCCACGACAATTTTGTCGGGTATTGCGGTCGGGTTTGAAAGTGCCGTGTGGACGACCTTAGTAATTGCGGCGTCTATCTTCTTATCCGTGGTCGTGTTCGGTACGATTGACGGCTTAAGCCCGGTAGAGAAATTTAACTTTATTCTCTACGGCGTAGCCATGACGGGTATCGGTATGCTTACCTTAACGGGTAACAACGTGGCTATGGACTCGTTCGGCCCGATTGCCGATAACGCCAACGGTATCGGCGAAATGAGCTGGCACGGCCACGATGACGCCGAAACGAAAAAAGCCCGCCAAATCATGGCTGACTTGGACGGCGTAGGCAACACCACCAAAGCCATTACCAAAGGGGTGGCTATCGGATCAGCCGTCATTGCCGCGGTATCGTTGTTTGCGTCTTATATGGTGGACGTCAGCAACGTCCAACGTTTATTAAATGATGCGTGGGCCGCCGCCGGCTCCGGTAAAGCATTGGAACTGTTATCTAACGTAGGTATTGTGGTTTCCAACCCGGTCGTATTTGTGGGGATGCTTATCGGCGGGGCGTTACCGTGGTTGTTCTCGTCGTTTGCCATTAACGCTGTCAGCCGCGCCGCTGCGTTGATTGTGCAAGAAGTACGCCGCCAATTTAAAGGCGGAGTATTGGAAGGCAAAGCCAAACCCGACTATACCCGCGCGGTCAATATCTCTACCGTAGCCGCGCAAAAGGAACTGGTTATCTTGGCGTTACTCGGTATTGTATCGCCGATTATTGTGGGCTTAGCATTTGGTGTAGAAGCGTTAGGCGGTTTCTTGGCCGGTATCATCGTTTCCGGGCAACTCTTGGCTGTGTTTATGTCCAACGCGGGCGGTGCGTGGGATAACGCCAAAAAGGTAGTGGAAGACGAACCGTCCGACATTGCCGCCAACACCGGCAAAGGGTCTGAGCGCCACAAAGCCAGCGTGGTGGGAGACACCGTCGGCGATCCGTTAAAAGATACCGCCGGCCCGGCCGTCAACCCGCTTATTAAGGTAGTAAATATGGTAGCGGTAATCGTCGCACCGATTATTGTAAACTACCACAACGATTTTACCCCCTTGGGTAAATTAGGCTGGGTGGTTGTGATTGCGCTGTTGGCGGTTCTCAGTTGGGCGATTTTGTCCAGCAAAAAGCCGGCGCAGGACTTTACGCAAAAATAAGTTATTTTAAAACCCCCGCCTAAACGGGCGGGGGTTGCAGGATTAATAAAAGATAAAAAAGGACTTGATTTTTTGCCGTTTTCCATTATACTATAAATGAGGAAGTATCCGGTTAGGAACATTTAATTTAGGAGGAGCTCTTATGAACTACTATTATAAAAGATGTATAGCAGCCCTATTGGCTGTGTTCTTATTGGCGGCAGCGGCGCCTAATGCGTCGGCTGCTAAGTACGACGGCACGTTTGCCAACCTGTGTAAGTTTTTCTTATCATTGAATTGGCCTGTGTCCGCCGCGGTAGGAGAGAGATGTGAAAAAGTGGGCGTGCCGCTTTCCGTATTCCCCAATGCTAACGGGTATGCGGGTGGTAGTGTCACTGAAGCTGCGGCTGCTTTACAAGAAGCGCAAGACTATTACGATAAAGTGAAAAAGGATTTTGAGGAGAAAGAGAAGAAACTTTCGGAGTTAAAGGAAAAATTAGAGGAGGCGCAAGGTTGGGATGCTGTGAAAATACAGGAAGAAATAGACCGGCTTGAAAAGGAAAAGGAAGCAGATGCGAAAAAATTGGCCGAGTGCGAAAAAAATAAAGAATACTGGCAAGGTAAATTGGATGAGTATGCAAAGTATGGAACAGAAGATTGGGAGAAGATGGTTCCGGACTTGAAAAAATATTACGGGGATATGGCTAAGAATGCCTCAGAGATGGCTAGCAATGCTGCCAAGGATCTTGAGGCAGTGGCTGATAAAAAGGAAAATCTCCAAAAGGAATGGAATGCTAAACTAGCATCCATTAATGCTGCCGAAGCGGATGGAAGTATGTCTGCCGAGGAAGCGCAAAAAGCGCGCGATGAAGCAAATGCTTACTTTGGTAAAGAGAAAGCAGAACTCGAAATGTATGAAGAAAAATATCAAAACGAATACAACACTCAGACGGCAAATGCAGCCACGTATTCAAACTTAGCGGAAAATGCCACGGCGGCTGATGCGCAGACTTATTATACAAACGAAGCGACGATTAATGCGCAAAGTGCGGCCAATTCTTATGATGAGGTCGTAGCACATCAGAACCAACTGGCTTCGGAGTTGGATTCACTAAACCATAAGTTTGATGGTGTCGCCAATGATAGCGGTCTGACTTCGGAAGGTATGCATAATCTTGTAAACGAATACAATGATGCAGAGTCAGCTTATCAAAACGCTTATAGTGATCTGCAAGGAGCCGAACAAGAGTTAAATGCCGCACAGCAAGCTTACAACAACGCGCAAGGCGGCTCTTCCGGCGGTGGGACTGCTACTCCCGCCGAACCGCAGAGTTGTGACGAGCAGATTAAGGATTGTCAAAGTGGGTGTAAACCAGATGATAAAAAGTGTTGGGAAAAATGTGCCACAATATGTTAATGAGTATATATTAAGTAAAAACACCCCGGATATCCGGGGTGTTTTTACTTAATATATACTCATTAACATATTGTGGCACATTTTTCCCAAC
>JAGCMD010000076.1 GCA_017646765.1 Elusimicrobiaceae bacterium
AAGCAAGACCTATGCGGGGGACATAGCGCAATTAACCGACATTGTGCCAAACGCAACAACGGGAAATTTAACCTACAGTGTAAGCGGACCCGGTGTAGTGGCGAGCAGCCAAGGCAGCTATAATTATACGTGAAAGATTCCGTCTTACGCGGACGGGCGTATTTGCTGCGACGGAGATGATTGCAGTAAGTTAAATAAGGACTATCCTACCTGTGACGATTTAATAAACAATACTTCGGACTATGACGCTGACACTACATGTTTATCGGCAATAGAGAGCGAAGAGGGGGTGGATGTGACCCAGGGGGGGGGAAAGACTTTGCTAGAACCAGAGCTGGGTGATGTATATGAAGCCCCGGAATTGGAATGCCGGAGTACGACCAGTGAATTTAGCCCCTGTGGCGACGGTTGTGCGATACGGTGGCGTCACTGTCAAAGTGATAATACCTGGGGAGATTGGGGCGAGTGTGATGCAAGTGAGGTGGAACCCAGAGAAGTGACCGGTTGCGGTTGTAAAGGGCTTGGGAGCCGGACGCAAACTTGTGAAGTAAATGCAACCTATCCAAGCGGACATTGGGTAGACAGTGGCGAGTGCAGCAGGGAACAGGATTGTGAATGTAATGGTGCCCCAAATCCCCAGCAACATATGGAAGAGGCTTGTGGCTGTCTTGGTTTAGGGCGACAATATCGTTATTGCGATAATGCCACCGGATTGTGGAAGCCTTCCGGAGAGCCTTCTAATCTTGGAAATTATCCGGTGTGCAAAAGGGATGGTGCCGATTGGGGTGCGTGTGAATGTCAACCGGCCTCGTTAAATAGTTCTGGTTCCACTTACCAGAATTGTGGCTGTGGAAACAAAGGGAGAAAAACGAAAACATGCCGCGAGGGACGTTGGGAGCATGTTGCGGGGGAAGATTCTCAAGGATATGGGCCTTGTTTGAAAGACGGTGCACCTTGGTTAACAGACGCTGATGGGGATTGTTGTACGGCACATTTTATGAAATATGACAAACTTCCATCTAGTGTATCGTCCGATTATGAATTTTATGAGACGCTCCCTACCTCCGTCGGCAACAACTTTTACAAAGACAGATATGGTAACCAATGTCTGGCTCAAGCAATGAAAGGAATAGTATTTTGCAACGATGGCCGTTGGGTTAGATATAATGGGCTTAAGCGTGTACAGTGGGTCTGCTCCGGCCCGGACATGGCTAGGTATTATGCCACTTGGATCGCAAACGGTTGGCCTGCAAAAATTTATTGCACAGGCGGGTCCTACGCATATGCAAATGGCGTGGCAGAAGGATATCAGTGGTGTTGCGGTTCGGGTTGTACTTTCACATACTATCCATAAAATTGATATAAAAGTGTAATTAAACCCCCGGCGTTGCCGGGGGTTAATTTTTAATCTTCTTTTAAGAAACTTTTTCCAAACGGCAGCGGCGGCAGTTTGAAATAATCAGCCAATGTTTGCCCCAGGTCAGCGTACGTGTCCCGTCTGCCGATAAAACACGGTTTTACTTTTTTGCCGAACATGATAACCGGCACGTGTTCGCGGGTGTGGTCGGTGCCTTTGTAGGTCGGGTCGCATCCGTGGTCAGCCGTTATAAAAACGATATCATCCTCTTTAAGCTCAGCGGCCAGTTCGGGCAGGCGTTTATCAAAATATTCCAGGCCTTGTGCATACCCTTCTACGTCGCGACGGTGCCCCCAGGTCATATCAAAATCTACAAAGTTGGTGAACACCAAGCTAAAGTCCGGCGCGGCGGCCGCTTCGTGCAGTGTAACGTTCCAAAGTTCTTCCAAGCCGGAAGCTTTAACGGCTTTTGTAATGCCTTGCCGCGCAAAAATATCGTTAATTTTCCCGACGGATATTACGTGTCCGCCTGCGTTTTTAATGGCATCTAACACCGTCGGTTTAGGCGGAGTAACCGAGTAATCGTGTCGGTTTTTGGTGCGTTTAAATTCGCCTTTATGTTCCCCTTCAAAAGGGCGGGCAATTACGCGGGCAATGTTATAAGGTGCTACGTATTTAAAAGCGATTTCGCACACCTGATATAGTTTATCCAACCCAAAATATTTTTCGTGCGCGGCAATTTGAAAAACGCTGTCTGCCGACGTGTAACAAATAGGTTTTCCGGTTTTAATGTGCTCTTCGCCAAGCTCGTCAATAATGGCCGTGCCGGAGGCAGCTTTATTCCCCAAAATACCGTCCAGCCCGGCCGCTAAACAAATTTTTTCCACCAACTCGGGTGGGAAAGAAGGATAGTCCGGCTTAAAGTAACCCCAATCAAACTCTACCGGGCAGCCCGCCATTTCCCAGTGGCCTGAAGAGGTGTCTTTGCCGTGGCTGATTTCCCGCATGAAGCCGTATTTCGCGGGCAGATCTATTTGTGCCGGAGCTTGCGGGCCGGCCGGTACTTCTTGCCCGGTGGAAGCTTGGGCGGCTTTTAACAACCCTAAAGAAGCTAAATTGGGTATTTTTAACCCGCCGCGGGCCGCGGCAATGTGCCCCAGCGTGTCGGCCCCTTGGTCGGAAAATTTAGCGGCATCTTCTGCTCCGCCAATGCCAAAAGAATCCATCATCAAAATTACAGCGCGTCCCTTGTTCGTCATACATCCCCCTTACGATTGTCTCTTTTTATTATACCGCAAAAAAGAATTTCCGTCTATTAAAAGATACCGGAAAATGCTATCATTTATGCGGGGGAAGTCTTATGAAACAAGCTTACATTAATATGCGTGATTTTTGGCTGGATGTCAAAAATTTGGAAAACCGCAAAGGGGTCATCCAAATTGGGCCGGATCAAATTTCCGTAGCAGGGATAGAAATGGCATTAGCCGACGGAGCTGCTACCAAACATTTGTTTTTAGCCACCAATTCATTGGGGGACAGCAGTTTATATTTTGAAAATAACAGCAAAAGCGGTATCGGCGGTATGATTGGCGGGCACGGCAACGAGCCCTTGCAAAATGCGGCGGCTCATATGTTGGCCCACGCCAGTAAACTGACCGGGAAAATGGAACGTTTGCCGGCGGGTGCTGCATTGCCGGCTCCTTCGGGGGATGGATACGTGCGGTTTTTTGCGGTGTCTAAAGAGGCTTTGTTTCACGTAGAAGCCAAAGAAACCGACGTGCGTCAACCGGAACATCCGTTTTATCCGTTTTTTGCGTATTCCCAACAGACGTTAGGATTTTTCCGTACCCAAGAAGCGCAAGCGTCCGGCTCTGCCGGTCGGGCTTAAAGGATATGAAACGAAATTCACTACTTGTTTTATTAGCAATTTTGCTTCTGGTCGTTGCCGGACTAGCCGGCGGCGTTGCGTTTTATTGGCATTATATCGGCGAACTCTTGGAACGGGATGTGGTAGCCAATGTTATGGAAGCCGGTAACGAAACCGCAGAGACTTTTGTTCGGGCGCTTGACTCGGATCAACGTTTGGTGGATACCATTGCCATTACGGTGCAAACAAATTATCCGTGGAACAATCAAGAAAAATTAGGCCGATTTTTATTCTTGCAGGGTAAATATAACGGGTTTGAAAATTTAGGCATTATTCCGCTGGACGGTAGTAAAATGATTACGGCGCACGAGTCTAATTTGCCCCAAGATTGGCAGAAGGAAATGCTCATGCGCGCGTTGGCGGAAGATACCTTTACGACCAAACGCTATGCCCAAATCGGTAAGGCCAAAAATGTTTTTGTGCAGGCGGCTTCTCTGCATGACGGCATGGAGCCCGTCGGGGCACTGGTAGTATTGTTCCCGACCGAGCGGTACAGCTCCCTCTTGGCGCTCTCCTCGCTGGTGGAAAATGGGGTGGCTGCGGTTATTTCAAAAGACGGAGAAGTGGAAGTAGCCGGGCGTTCATTAAAAGGGCGGAATATTTTTACTGTTTTGGAACATGCCAAATTCCGCCGCGGGCAATCGCTGGATGAGTTGCGGCAAGATATACAAGACGGACAAACCACATTTGTGCGTTACCGGTTGGACGGACAAAACAGGCTGCTTTATGGAGTGGCACTGCCTGTTAATGATTGGTATTTGGTGTCGGTCTTGCCTACCGATTTTATTCAAGCCCAGGCACAGCGGGTGGCGTGGGTGTCGCTGGCGTTATTTGCCTTTCTTTTCTTTCTGTTTGGACTGCTCGGTTTGTATATTTTCTGCTTGCGGGCCTATAGCAACAAGCAGCTTTTCAAAACGGCTTTTGTGGATAAACTAACCGGTATAGATAATTTCAACCGGATGAGTATTTCGTTTGAAGATCGTGTGCAAGCTTTGCACGGGGAAGCCGCGTTGGTAATTTTTGATATTTTAAAATTTAAAGTCATTAACGATATGCTTGGTTATGAGCGGGGGGATTTGATTTTGCAGCAGGCGGCCGATGTGCTGAAATCGTGGCTCAATGAAGGTGAACATATTTGCCGCAGTTCGGCGGATAATTTTGTGCTGCTATTATCGCTTACCGACCGTCGTAATTTGCGTGCGCGCATCACGCGGATGTTGGCCGCGGTGCGAAGGGAATGTGCGATTTCCGACTCGTGCCTAAAAGTGGAAGGCGTGTGCGGCGTGTATGAGTTAAAAGAGCCGTTACCTTTTTATATTGCTTTAGACCGTGCGCGGTTGGCGCTAGCCAATGCCAAGAAATCTCCGAAAGAAAATATTCAATTTTACGACGAGAAAGACCGTCACCGTATCGTACAGGAACGGCAATTGGAAAACACGATGGAACAAGCTTTGGCGGACGGAGCTTTCACGCTTATGTTGCAACCCAAGTACGATTTCCGGACCGGCTATATGCAAGGGGCCGAGGCGCTGGTGCGGTGGAATCAAGCAGACAAAGGACTTGTCCGTCCCGACGATTTTATTCCGCTTTTTGAACGTAACGGGTTTATCCTTAAACTGGATATGTTTATTTTGGAACAGGCGGTGAAATTTTTAGCTAAATGGCGCAGCGACGGCAAACAGCAAGTGCCGATAGCGGTAAATTTTTCCCGCTTACACTTAAACGATTCGCGCTATATCCCGCAGATGACACAGATTGTGGATGCCTATGATGTGCCGCACCATTTGATAGAGGTGGAACTGACAGAAAGTGTTATTTTGAATAACCGCGAGCTTGCCCAAAGTGTCATCCGCGGACTACACAAAAAGGGATTCTCGGTGGCGATGGACGATTTCGGTTCCGGGTATTCTTCGCTTAACGTGCTGAAAAGCTTACAGTTTGATAGTATTAAACTGGATAAAGAATTTTTAAGCGGTTGCGAACAAAACCCGACGGCCCGCCACGTTGTAAGCGGGGCTGTGGAAATGATTAAAGCCGTGGGTGCCAAAGTGGTGGCTGAAGGAGTGGAAACCGAAAAGCAAGCTGCGTTCTTGCGCGAAATGGGTTGCGATTTGGCACAAGGGTATTTCTTCTCTAAACCGATACCGGAAGAAGAATTTGAAAAGTTGCTAAAGCCCGCTTCGCCGCCGGAAGAATAAGCGGTTGTAAAGCCTTTATAAAAATGCCCCCGGTTATACCGGGGGCATTTTTGCAAGCGGTTGGAAAAATTCTCAGTGTGGTAAGCGGCCGGCTAAAATCTCCGCCACGGGCCGCGTGTGTTTGATTTTACTTAATATGATTTTAAGAGAAGCGGTAATCGGCACCGACAAGAATGCGCCCGGCACTCCCCAAACGAGCGACCAGAAAATTAAGCACCCGACCACAACTACCGGGTGTAAATCCATCCCTTCGCCTAAAAAGCGCGGTTCTACCAAATTGCCGATAGCAAATTCCGTAGCGGCTAGCAGCCCGATAATTACAAAAAAGGTAGTGCCAAATCCGTATTGTAAAAACAGCACCGGCGCCGGCAAGAGTACGGAGATAATAGACCCGACGCTCGGGATGAAATTGAGCAAAAATGCAAATAAGGCAAACAGTACGGCTAATTTGACTTGAAACCCTATCAAAACAGCGGCCACAATACAACCCGTGATGAGCGACGCCATCAATTTAACCGATAAATAAACAGATACATTGGCTAACATTTCTTTGATGGCCGGGTTAGTAATGGGTTGCTGTTTCTTGCTGCCCAAAAGAAAGAACGTCATAAATAACACAATGAGTGTGATGTTAGATACGACGGAAAATAATTGCCGGCCAAAGTTTTTTAACCAGTTAAACAAGGGAAGTTCGCGTACGTAATTTTCAATTATCCCCTGGTCCAAGGCTATGCCGTGTTGCTGCAGCCGGGCCGCGATATCACCGACGGTAGAAACAAGGTTTTGGCGGTAGGTTTCCGCCCCTTTTAAAAATTGTCCTACCGAGGTCGTCGTAAACAAAATAACGGCGGCAAAAAACGATATTCCCAGCACGATAGAAATAGTCAATGCCAGCCACTGCGGAGCGTTTAATTTTTGACGCAAGTAAAGGGTTGTTTGGGCCAAAATGGTGTAAAGAAAAATAGAAATAACCAACGGAATCAGCAAGGCTTTGGTATATACCAAAAACGCGGTTACCACGCCTGCGGCAATGATAGTCAAGCAAATAGCGCTTGTTTTAAGATAATAATAAGTGGATTTATCCGGCAGCATGGTTGCCTCTTTTCTGCTCGGTATGCCGGGCAATTTCACGGGCCAAAAATAAAATTTTTCCGGTTAGGTTGAAAAAATCATTTTGGCAGGCCGTCAGTAACCATACATTTAGTTTGACGGCGGTAAACCCCTTGTACGTGCGTGCAAAAATATCGTACGCCGTAATGAACTCATCGCATGCGCGCGAGAGTGTTTTTGCGTGGCTGTTAAGCCCTTTGGCGGGCAAGATAAGTTCAGCCGTCCAGTCGGCCGGTTTGCACGCGCGGGATTGGGCGCGCAAAGTAGACCAAACGGTGTCCAGTTCGTCTAACTCTTTGCGCAGTTTGCAGCAATAGTTATTAAAATCAGCCGCGAAAGAAGCGTCGCGCACTTCTATATTTTTATGGATTTGTTGGGAGATTTGGGTCAGGCGGCGGTCCAACTCTGCCAGTTCTTGCGAGGCCTGGATAATATGTCCGCGCAATCCGTCACAATAATCAGTCAGTTTTTCTAAA
>JAGCMD010000077.1 GCA_017646765.1 Elusimicrobiaceae bacterium
CACCAACTGGGGATTGCAGAGTGCTTCTGATGAGGAAAGCGTATTTTCCATATTTGTTGACAATTTCCAATTCTACGCGGCGGTTTTGGGCACGACCTTCTTTGGTTTTATTGGTAGCAACCGGGTGGGAAGCACCATAGCCGATGAAGGAAACGTTTTCCGCGGCTACGCCGTTTTTCACCAGTTGGGTGGCAACGGCTTGGGCGCGGCGTTGAGACAAGTCTACGTTGTAGTTCGGGTCACCCAACGAATCGGTGTGACCGGCTACGCGTACGCGGGCATTGGGATATCTTTTCAAAACGTTCGCGGTTTTGCGGATTTGCGTATAAGAATCGTTATCAATTTCGTCGCTGTTGTGGGCGAATTTGATCGGTTCTTTGAAAGACAAGACGGCGCTGCTGTCGGCCTTGCGGCTGACGGTGGCAACTTCGGCTAAGTCTTTGTCGTCGGTTACTTTGGCTACCGGTTTGGGGGCCGGGGCCGGTTTGGCCGGGGCCGGTTTAGCGGCAGCTTTGGGGCAACCTTTGTGATGGTGTTTACCATGGCAAGAGGCTGCCTGCGCGCACGTGTTAGAGCGGTTGGGCGCGGTAGTGCATTTGGTGCAATGGCAGGCGCCTAAAAATAAGGCAGCTACCAAAATGGTTAATACTTTTTTCATTTTTTCTCCTTGAATAAAATATAACTGCTAACACATATATTCTACAAAATCTGACAGGTTGGTGCCCCCTTTTTTTTCATTAGTTCCCGATACAGTTGATAAATAGGTTTGCCCAGCTGCGGGTGTACATAGTCCGGCAAGAGGTATGAGAGCGGTTTAAGCACAAACTCCCGCTCTGCTAAACGCGGGTGGGGTATTTGTAGGGGGTATTTTTCGTCATTCTGCAAGAGCACCTGCTTGTCGTAAAAAAGGATATCTAAATCAATGACCCGCGGGCCTTGCGGGAAGGTAGCCACACGCCCCAGTTTAGCTTCCAGTGCTTTTAGTTCCCTAAGCAATGCTATAGGCGATAAGTTGGTATTTAAAATGGCAACGGCATTTACAAAATCGGGTTGATTGGTAAAGCCTTCCGGTTTGGAGGAAATATAAGGAGATACTTGTTTGACTTCGCCCAGCCTGGCTAAGGCTGTGATAGCCCGGTCTATATTTTTTTTGGCGGGGGGGATATTGCTACCCAGCCCGATAACCGCTTGTATGGTAGGGGCGGATTCCACGGCGGGGAGTTGTTTTTCCGGTGCGGGTGGCTCCTCTGACTTGGGAAGCGATAAATCTATCATTTGTGCCGGTCCGCACGGGATGAACTCCGTAACCGGCTCCGGCGTAGTAAAATGGGCGGCAGGGGTATTTTCTCCTTCATATTCTACCCAGCGGTCGGGTTCTTCTGCCACGCGCACGCGGATAATTTGCGCAAATTGTTTTTGTACGGTTTTAAAAATCCATAGGGCGATATTTTCCGACGTTGGTTTTTTAAAAATGGTATTTAGGTCTTTGCGGTGTAATTTTTCTCTAATATGTGTTTGTAGGAAGGCCTGTACCTCGCGAAAATCAATCAAAAATCCCTCGCTGTTTATGGGGCCGTAAAACGTAACTTGATAGGTAAATTGGTGCGGGTGGGGCGGTTCATTTAATTGACCGTCGTGGGCGTGGATAGCGGTAAAAGTGCCGCATTGGGTTAGGTAAACATTTCTCATTTAGTTTTCTCCAATTCTTTCCAAAAATTAAGCAGTTGCTTGGTTTCTTTTACGTCGTGCACGCGCAAGATGTCGGCACCTTGCTCCAGGGCAATTAAGTGCGCACCCAAGGTTTGCGGCAGGCGCTCTTTTGGCGTGTCGCCCGCTTGGCTTAAAAAACTCTTGCGCGATAAGGCCACTAACAAAGGTATACCTAACTTTTTGAAATAGTGCAAGTTTTTTAAGAGCGTATAATTTTGCGCGCGGTCTTTGGCAAAGCCGAAACCTACGTCAATAATCAGTTGCTCTTTGGTTAGCCCGGTGGTGGTGGCTTGGGCGATTTTTTCGGCCAGAAAATCGTACACTTCTTTTATTAAATCGGTATAGTTAGTTTGCGTTTGCATGGTTTGCGGTGTACCGCGCGTGTGCATTAGCACCAGTTGGGCTTGATGTTTTTTGACGAGCGAAAACAGTTCTTTTGTAGGGTTGCCGCTGACGTCATTGATAATCGTAACGCCGTTTTCCAGCCCCGCTTTGGCTACGCTGACGTGGCGCGTATCTAAGGAAAGCGGTGTTTTTAGGCCGCGCGCGCGCAACGCTTTGATGAGAGGTAACACGCGGGCCATTTCTTCGTCCTCGCTTACCGGGGTAGAGGTGGGACGGGTAGACTCGCCGCCGATATCCAACACGTCGGCTCCGTCCTGCACGAGCGTTTGCGCGCGCGCCAGGAGCGAGTCCAAGGTGTTGGCCGGGTTGCCGTCGTAAAACGAGTCCGGCGTAGCGTTAATAATTCCCCAGATTTGCGGCATAACGCTCCTATGGTACGAGCACTTTTTCTTGTAAGCCCTCTAAATTGCAATCTTCCCACACGACTTGCGGGGGAATTTGGTCTGCCGTAATATACTGCGGTTTACCTAACATTTTTTTGAGGGCTTTGGAAATTTCTATAAAGTGTCCCGCGCCCATTTCGCTAAATACGGTTTGATACTCATTAAGCGCGGCGGTTATGTTTTCCAACATAAATACACTGCGGTATACGCGGTCAACTACATGAATTTGATAAAACGGTGTTTTTTTGACCCATTTTTTGGGATGTCTGTTCATTAAATCTTGGTACAACGCTATAAAATCGGTGGAGTTGAAATCTCGGTTGTAGTGCTCTTGGAAATATGCTAACAAGCGTTCTTCGGTAAATAATTCGCCCCACGCCGGATTGTGGATCGTGCGTTTATAATCTTTAATTTCTTGCGCGGCGGAGGTTTGCTTGCCCTCTTGGCTGGCAAAGCCGTATGCACTGCGAATCATCCAAAGCATTTGAAAATCTTCGTATGAAAAGCCCAGTTTTTGTGCGTATTTCCATTGGCCTTCTAAATCTAAATCACTACGCACCAGCGGGATATTGTTTCTAGCACTTAATGCAGCCGTGTAACCGTCCTCTCCTTTGATACAGGACACAAAAGGTTGGCCCGGCTCGCGTTCCACCAAAGATACTTGCGGGTGATACGTATCAAACGCATATTGCACTGCCGGGATAGACTTTGGCCCGTGAACGGCCGCTAACAACACAAGCGTTTTACCGTTCTTTTGATAAATGGCTAACCCTGGCGGCGGCGTCTTGGTGTAAAATGCTTCTTTTTGTTTTTCAGTAGGGTTAAAAATGAGCGAAGTATCTGCCTTAAAGGTTTGGGCGAACGCGCTGCCGCACACAAAGCAAAGTAACAACATGGCGAGATTTTTTTTCATGCGCAACTCCTATTTAATCATTTCTAAAAATTCACTGCGGACTTCCAACTTTTTAAACGCACCGCGAATCGCACTTGTAACCATAACCGCGTTGTGCTTTTCAATGCCGCGCGAACTGATGCACATGTGCTTGGCTTTGCACACGACCATGACGCCGTGCGGGTGGAGCGTTTCCATTAAACTGTCGGCAATCTGCGCGACGAGTTTTTCCTGAATTTGCAAGCGGCGTGCAAACACTTCTACGAGGCGCGCGAGTTTGGAAATGCCCAGTACGCGCCCGTTGGGCAAATACCCAATGCTAATTGTGCCGAAAAACGGCTGCAGGTGATGCTCGCACGTGGAGTAAAACTCAATATCTTTGAGTACCACCATTTCTTCACAAGAGCCCTCTACAAACGTTTTTAACACATCTTGCGGTTTTTGGTGGTAGCCGCCGAATAGTTTTTTCCAACTTTTAACTATGCGTTTGGGGGTTTCTTGCAACCCTTCGCGCGACGGGTCGTCGCCGATATAGGCAAGCATTTCGCGGATGTTTTGCAAAATTTTTTCTTCGCTTACTTGATGTTTATGAGCTTGTGCAGTTGCACGCTTAACCGTGCTGACGGGTGTTCTTTTACCAGTTTTACGCATAGGGCGATATTCTCCTCTTTGTTGCTTTCGGGTTGTAAATAAACCGTTGTTTTTTCGTTTTCGTAATTATAGTATTTTTTCAAATCTTCCAAATCGGTTTTTTCGTTGACGACAAGTTTGATAACGTCTGCTTTTTTAAGCATATTCTCGCTGACGTATTTTTTGGGGGAAACACACACAAAGTCCGCTTTGCTGACGTCGCAATCGTGCGCGCCGTTTGTTTCAATATGTACAATATGCCCCGCCGATTTTAATACGTTAATAAGCGTAGGCAAATCTTGCTCGGCCGGCTCGCCGCCCGTTACCACGACCGTCTTGCACGGGTATTGCGAAAGCGCGACTAACACTTCCAAATTGTTCATCTCTTGGCCGCCGGAAAAAGCGTATTTTGTGTCGCACCACGGGCAGCCCATACTGCACCCGGCCAGGCGCAAAAACACGGCGGGCATACCGGTATGTTTCCCTTCGCCTTGGATAGAATAAAAAATTTCGCTAACCTTCCACAACGGCTGCGGCATTATCGCTCTCCCACACTTCTACGGTTTTTAAGGTTAAATTTTGTTTTGTAAGTTCCGCGCTGACTTTATCAAATAAGTATTGCGCTAAATTTTCAGCCGTCGGGTTGGGCAGTAAATCGTTTAGAAACTGGTGGTCGGGCAAAAAGCCGTCCAACAGTTTTTTAACGACCTTAAAATCGCATACCATACCGTCTTCTTTTACCGGGCCCTCCAACACAAAAACGGCTTTCCACGTGTGGCCGTGTAAGTCGTGGCACGGGCCTTTGTAATTGGGCAAGCGGTGTGCCGCGCTAAACGAGCGGATGAGTTTAATACGCATTTTTTCCCTCCGGAATTAGGTTAAAAATCTGCTGTACATAAATAATACATAAAATCAGTTGCGCCAGCATAAAAAGCGGAATATTATACCACAGCCGAACGTACCACAAAACCGACAGCGGCCCCAGTAAGAAAACCGCCCAGCGCACCAGTACGCGCCGCGGCAAGAAACGCCGCGTCCGGATATTGAAAAAGAAACATACCGTTAAGGCCAAACAAAAATCAAAAACAAGTATTAAAGGAATAAAAAACAAGGATACCATAAACACAAAAAACCGTAAGATTTGTGTTAACTGCACTTTGTGTTGCGTCAAAAAATCTTGGGAAGTGGTTAGCGTTAACGTGCCCGGTAATTTGAACTTTTGGACCGCCGAGCCATCCGGAGTATAAATAGAGTCCTTCATAACAAAAGCCAGCCATTTGTTTTGGGTGAATTCTTCCAAAGTGGGCGGTGTTTGGCGGCCGGCGTCAAAACCGATTTTTAGTTCGCCCTGTGGCAAGAACGCATATACCGGGGTTGTGGGTTCGGTTAGTACGCCTTTTTCAAAAGTAACTTGCGGGAAGTTTTTTAAAAAAAGAGGCACATTTCGCTTAATTATCTTGCCGGAAACCCAATAAAACATAAGTAGCCAGACGAGCCCTAAATATATTAAAAAGCCCATCAGATGCCACCGATTTGTTTGGACAAGCCGGTGATATGTGCGAAATGAAAACAGGGTCTTCAAGTGAATCCACAACATAATCTTATTATATCAATTTGGCAGCGCAGGCTATTTGGCGGGGCGGGTTTTTTTGTCTTGGCAAGTAATTTTAGAACCTAAAAAGTAGGTTTGGTTTTTCTTAAACACGCACGCCAGTTTTTTGGAAACGGGATTTTCCGGGGTGGAACCCGGCTGAGGAAGCCAACAAGCAATGCGGGTGCAAGAGTAGGTTTCGCCGCATTCGGGAAAAGACGACGAGGGAAAGTTGGCAATAAACCACGAAAAATCTAAATTATAATTAAGTGCCGCTAAAAAATTATTACAAGTTAAATCGGAAAAAGTGCACAAGGGCTCAGCCGTAGTTTGTTCTTCACTAATAGTTTGGTCCAATAGCTCGTAACGTTCTTTGTCTACGGGGTCGCCTTGCACGCGGTATACGTCAAAGCAACTAAACCCGGGCGGCTCTTGTTTGGTGCATACAAACTGGTTAAAGATATCCTGCCCCGGGCACGTATCTTCTACGGCGGATGCTTGAGTGGTTAAATACTGCGCTTGCCCGCGAACGGTAACCGGTTTGTAGGTGGCTGCCGTCAAACCGCATACACAAAGCAAAGTTACACAAAAACGTTTCATAGGTGTATACTAGCAAATTTAAAGGCCGCGCGGAAAAATTTGTTCCCCAAAAAAGGGTTATTTTCCCCGTACCCGCGCGGCTGTGCGCGCGTTCGGGTTGTATTGCAACAAACGGCCGATTTATGTAATATATAACCGTACAACCTAAAACCAAGGGGGAGACGTATGCCCAAAAATATTTTTTCTTTCTTTTCTAAACAAAAACCGGCTGACGCTACACTCAAAAATGTACCGCCCGAAATGTTGGCTCTTCTGGAAGAATTGCCTGCAGCAGTATTGTTGGTAGGGAAAACAGGTTTAATTAGTTATGTAAATGCGTCTGCGGCTTCTTTACTACAGCAGGAAAAGCAGGCGTTGGTCGGGCAAGATATCAAGCAGTTATTGCGTTTGTCTGAGGAGCAATTTGCCGCTTGGCCGGATAATACTACTAAACACACGACGTTGGTTGATTTGCCAAAAGGGGGGGAGATTTGTTTACAAGCTTCGGCAAAAACCGTGTGGGATATGCCGCTACTAATGGTTGCATTGGAAGAAACGGCCCCCAAGACAGTAGATTTGACCGAAGTCTCTGCGCAAAGCGTGCTGGACTCCTTCCCGGATGCTATTACCGTACAAGATGAATTGGGACGTTGTCTGTTTTGGAACGCGCCGGCACAAAGACTTTTTGCAAAAGGTGCAACCCCCGCCGTCGGTAAAATGGTTTATCAATTATTTCCTAAAACATTATCGGCTTTTGTATACGGATTAGACGAAGAATTTAAAGCCGGTAAAATGCGTACCGAGCCGGCGCGGTTTACGTTTCCCGAGAAGGAAGAAGAATCCGGCGGCCGTTGTATTGCTATTAGCAAATCGTGGGTAGGACGGTCTCCCCGAATGTTGGTAACTAAATATGAGGACGTCACAAACCGCGTTTCCCGCCAAGAAGATTTAGAGCGCAGCCAAAAATTATTACAAGCTATTTTAGAGAATATTCCGTTGGGTATTTACACGCGGGATTGTGATAAAAAAGTAACTTTTATTAACAGACAAGGATTGCAGATTTTAAACGAAACGCCTAACTCTTTAGAAGCGAAGCACGCCTACCAGGCTCAAGAGGAAGCTGACGGTTATACAGATCGCGAGAAACAGATTTTACGTGAAGGAAAAATTTGCGAATATCCGGAAGAAGTATATGTGGATTCTTCGGGGAAAAAACGAATCGTGCATGCTATAAAAGCCCCCTTGTTTGACGTGGGGCCTAAGCCGCTTGTGTTAACGATTGTGGAAGATATTACCAAACGTCACGAACAAGAACAGGAAATCCGGCGTGCTAACGGCTTTTTATCCGCCATTGTGCAAAATGCACCGATTGCGTTGTATGCCCGTTCACAAGACGGACGTATTTTGCTGCGCAATAAACAATGCGAGAAGGTGTTTGGTTCTGACGACGGAACTGGACGTTTGGAACATGAAACCGATGAACAAGTAGCGGCTTATATGAAACGCGAAAATGAGATCTTGCAAACAGGAGAAACGATAGATATCCCCGAAGAAAATTATGTTTCTGCTGACGGAAAGAAGAAATTGTTGCACTTGGTTAAAGCGCCCGTGCAAGAAAGTCACTGCGTGGTTACCTTGGTGGAAGATATTACGCTTCGCAAAGCGCAGGAACGGGCGTTGGTGGAATCTAAAAATTTCCTACAGACAGTGGTGGATCAATTACCGGTTTCGTTATCGGTCAAAAATTACGAAGGAAAATATATTTTGTGGAATAAAAAAAGTGAAGAACTTTTTGGCGCGGCGGCCGGGGACGTTATCGGCAAGAGCGCATATCGTTCGGACTTAAACAAAGAACAAGCCGAGTTTATTCGCGAAACGGATTTGCGCGTGTTTGAGAACAAAAAAGAGCAAGATATTCCGCAGGAACTTATTTCCTCTGCCAAAGACGGTATCAAAATTATGCACACCGTTAAAACGCCGGTGTTTAATGAAGACGGTACCCCCAATTGTTTGCTCATGGTGTCGGAAGATATTACGGCCAAAACCAAAATGGAAAAACAAATTCGCGAAGCCAGTGATAAAAACACGTTGCTGGTGGAAAATGCCCGCGAAGGCGTGGTGATGGTAGAAGACGGTAAAATTATCTACGCTAATCACGCGTTTTGTGAAATGCTGGGCGTTGAAACCTTGGAAGAAATCAAAGGTAAAACGCTGTTGGAATTTTCCACGGAAAATCACCGGGTGTTTTTGAAAGAAAAATACGAAGCCGTGCGTTCCGGAGCGGACGACGGTAAGGATGCTATTGAGGCGCATTTCTTACGCAAAGACGGTACCAAGTTGGAAGCCAAGTTTGTCGCCATGCTGGCTAAATACATGGGACGGCGTATTGTGCTTGGATTTGCCAATGATATTACGGCAGAAAACCGCGTCTTGCGCGATTTGAAAAACGAGCGGGATAATTTCCGGCGTGCCTTTGAAAGCAGCGTGTTACCGGCGTTTATTCTATCGCCACGCGGTTACATTTCGCTTATGAACGAGTCTTGCCGCCAGCTGCTTGGCTTTACACAAGCTGATAAAAAATTCTATCGCAATGTGTATGTCCGCCCTGGCATAGCTTTGCCGGTGCGTAGGGCCATGAAAGAGGGAAAATCGGCCCAATTAGATTATATACTTGATTTTGATAAATTAGCTCAAAAATTTCCGGGTCGTATTAATAAAACCGGATTGTTGGAGTTGTCGGTCTCCTTTGTGCCGTTGTCTAAGCGGGATGCCAAAGACGGCTCCGTAGAGGCGGAATATATGGTTTCGCTTCAGTCTAAGGACGCGGCTATGCAAAAACCGGTTACGGAGTTGCCACCGCCTGCGGAACAAAAACAAGAATCTCAAGAAGAAATCCGGTTTGCCAAGACGGCCCAAGCGTCCGAATCGCTTCCGCCGTTGCCGCCTTTCTTGGCAGCCACGCAGAGCGGCCGGCAAGTGGACCGCGTTGTCCTGCCCAATAGCGAGCCGTATGCCTTGTGTGATGATAATTTCTTTATTATGGAGTGTAATGAACTCTTCTGCTCGTTGTGCGGGCTGCAAAAAGATGAACTGACCGGGCAAGATATCCGGCACTTGTTTCACCCGGATGAGAAGCCCCTGGTGGAGCAGGATTTTGAGCTGCTTAAGAAAGAGGGGAAACTTTCCAACCGGGAATATACTATTAACCTGGGTAGCAGTTTGGAAACGTGCAAGGTGCGGTTGATGGCCGTGAAAGAAGAAGAGCACGGAGGCTTTTTGTTTGTATTACATAGTTTAGCCTTCCATACGCAAATTATGAAGATTTTAGAAGAACGCTCTGCCCAATACAGCGCGTTAAGCAGTGCCACGAACGGGGCTGTATTACGGGTAGGTTTTGACAATGAGAAACTGGGGCCGATAGAACAGCTAAACAACTGGCTGTCAAACAAAACCGGCTACCTGCATGAAGAATTAGCCCAAAAATCGTTGGGGGATTTGTTTGTGGAACCGGAGCCGGAACAACCGACATTGGCACTTACACTTTCCAAGGCGGCCAAACAGTTGGCTTATACAGGCAAAACATCCTTTATCTTGCCGCTTCGTAAGAAAGACGGGAGCGTATTTCAAGCACAAGTAACGTTGTCTACTATGGATATTCCCATGCAGCAAGATGCGTTGGCGGTTGTTACTGATTTAACTGCCCAACAGGAATCTTTGGGGCAAATTTCCCGGGAAGCGCAGGAACTTTCCGGCTTGCGGCAAAATTTACCCGGGCTTTATTTGCGGGTAGATGAAAAAGGGACCGTATTGGAAGTTTCTTCCAATTTGCCGGGGTTAGATAATGCGCAAGTTCAACAGTTCTTAGGCAAAACGCCGGACGCTTTTTGGCCGCAGGAAGCCGCTAATCAGGCTTTATTTATGATTAAAGAGGCCTTAGGGGTACACGTAACTTCTAATTTTTCGTTTGAGTGGCCCCGGGAAAATCAATCGCGTTATTATGAAGCGGATGTGATCCCGTTGGGGTCTACTCCTCAAGCGATTTTATGGGTAAAAGATGCTTCCGAAAAACGTATTTACGATAGTCGTTTGCATGAGTTATATCATATGTTTGAGCAAACGGAGCTAACTATTACCGAGCAGGTGGATAGAATTTTGGAAATGGGTAAGCAATTCTTCCAAGCCCAGGTCGGATTTGTCTTGCGCTTTCAAGAGCGCAAATCACGCCTGGAAAGTGTGGTGCTTTACACGTCGGAAAATGCGTTTTCTATTGAGCGCCATATGGAGTTCCCGGTAGAAGAGTGTTTGCGCGACGTGTTGGATGGTTCCTTAACCTTGCTGCCTGATTTAGAGGGGCTCTCTTGTAAACAGTGTATGCATAAAGAGAAAAAACTAAAGTCGTTAGTAGCAGCCCCCTTGGTGGTGGACGGTAAGATAGAAGGGTCGTTGTGTTTTGCTTCAACCGTTGCGCGTGGCAAGTTTGATGCGGGTGCCGAGGAATTGTTGGGACTCATGGCCCGGTTGCTGGCCCTACGCATAGAGATTCGCCAAGCTGATAAAATGCTTGGGGCGGCCAGCCGTGTATTTACACGTACCTTAGATGATGTACAACTGCCGGCCTTGCGTTTGGGGCTGGATTTTACGGTTACTTACGTTAATGATGCTTTTACGCAATGGACAGGTCGCACCAAGAGCAGCTTGTTAGGCAGGGATCTCTTCCAGGAAATTTCCCGCTATGGTGAATCGGCCCGGCGGGCTTTACAAGAGTTATCGCAAAAATCGTCCGGATTTGATTCTTTTGAAATCAAGTTGGACATTTTATTACCTACCGGTTTATATCAGGAAACAAAGTGGAACGTATTTGTTTGTAAAGATACGGCCGGTAAGGACGACGGATATGTACTAATCATCAAGCCCGGTCATTAAGGAAAGAGTGGTTGGGAAGTGATGTTTTTGTAAAAACCCCCCGGGCTGTTTGGGCCCGGGGGTTTTTACAAAACAAATTTTATAGTTAATTTTCTTCGTTATAATCACGCACGAAGAAAACGATATAGGCCAGCCACGTAGCCCCGAAGAACATCCAAAAGCAGTAGGAAAACCACCACAGCTTGTTAAGCGGGTTATAATCGGTAAGCAGGGCCCCGATAAACAACCACGCCAACACGACGGTCAAATAGCACCATACTACCAGCACGACTAATTTTAATACCAAGTCGCACGTACCCTTTATAAGTCCTTTTTCAGTATACGGTCTTTTAATAAATGCCAGGATGTTTTGCATAATTTTATTTTATTCCCTTTATTAAAATTTGTCAAGCTTTTGCACTACAATTACTACGGTTAGAAATCATCCAACAAATCATCTTCGGACAAAGGATCTGTTAGCGCATCGGAAGGTGCAGCCGGAGGCTCTCCCGCCAAATTATTCGTAACGGGTTGAGGCGTTTCTTCGTTTACTTCCGGGGTTTGGGTTTCCTCCTCAGGGGCCTGTTCTTCTGTTGCACGCATCATCCGACCCGGTTTGTTCAAACGGGCGGAAATGCCCTTGGCATCATTTTTAAGCGTGCCCGAATTGGAAGAAGTTGTCTGGGCGGGTTCTTGGCGTTGAGGCTTTTGTGCCGAGAAAGACCCTTTTACCCCTTGCAGGCGTTGGGCCGCCTCCGAACGGGCCAACTCTTCCCGCTCCCTTAGTTCTTGCAATTCCTTATCACTTAAAATATCATTTTCCAATTCCGGGAATTGGTTGGTTCCTACATAGTTACGGTATACCGACACTCCGGATCCTTTAAAATAACTCTGTCCGCGGGAAGAAGCAGTCTCTTCTTTTGTAGTGGCGGGTTTCTTATCAACGACCCCGTAATATACCAGGTCGGGTACGTCCGGGTTGGCAACAGCGGCCGTCTCCGGCGTTAAACAATAATTTACGCGCTGAAGCGTAGTGGCATCTTGATGCTTATCTACCCTTGTTTCACAAGTAGAAACCGCGTGCGCGGTAACAGCGGACATAAATAAAACTGTCAAAAAGAAAAATTTTTTCATATTAACTCCGTATTAAAAGGATAACACATTTTGACACTTTTTGCACGTAAAAAAACCCACCTGTATACGGGCGGGTTTAAAAATGTCACCGGGTGGGATCGAACCACCGACCTAGCGCTTATGAAACGCTCGCTCTAACCAGCTGAGCTACGGTGACGTAAATCGTACCTTCTTATTATAGCAAAACCATTTTGCCGGGCGCAAGTTTTTTCTTGCTATGCATCCGCGTTATTTGTGTTGGAAATACAAACCGAGCGTTGCCGGGAGTCCGTCGGTTTTAGCCATTTGAAAATCTTTTTCGGCCAAATCGGTTTTTCCCATACGCAAATACGTGGCTCCGCGGGCGTTGTATACGTCAGCCGCGGGATAAAGATTAATGACGGAAGTGTAATCGGTGAGGGCGTTTTCAAATTTTCCCAGCATAAAAAATACCCCGGCGCGCGAAAAGAAATTTTCCGGTTTACGCGGATTTAATTGGATAGCCACTTCAAAAACTTTTAACGCATCCTCATAATTGCCCTGTGCGGCCAACACACTTCCATAGGCGGTGTATATATCTTCGTAAGCAGGATTAGCCTTTAATACACGCTCAAAATCTTCTTGAGCTAAGTTATAATGTCCGTCAAAAAAATGTACGGTTCCGCGGGAAGCATAGGCCGACGTATTTCCCGGGTTCAGAACCAAGGCGCGGTTATAGGCCGCTATGGCCTGAGCGTGTTTACCATCTTTAAAAAACCCGTCCCCGCGGGCCACATACTCTGCCGAAGTGGGCAAGGTTTGGCACGCCCCTAACATAAGTAGCCCGATGGTCACATGCAAAATTTGTTTCATAAAATTCTCCTAGGTACACTGTAATTTATATTAGGAACGTCTGTCTAACACGTAGTAGCTGCCTTTTTCGTGCTTTTTGGCCAGGCATTTGAGTTCTGCCCCGATATGGCTGACCATCGCAAACGAATCCAACGGATGTTTGGTGTTGTGCACAATACCAATGCCGATAGCTAAAAAGTTAAATTTTTCTATTTCGCCTTTGCGGTTGTGGGCTTGCATGAAACCTTGCTGGCGGTCTTCTTCATTGTAAAAAGAGGGGGCCATTTCATCTATGCGTTGGGTGATTTCTTTAGCAATACTTTCTGCTTTTTCAAATGAGCAGACAATAATAAAATCGTCCCCGCCGATATGTCCTACAAAGGCGTTGGCATCTTGCCGGGCGGCTTGTGTCAACACTTCGGCGGTTTGTTTGAGCACGCGGTCTCCGGCTTCAAAACCGTATTTATCGTTAAACGACTTAAAGTTATTTAGATCGCAATATAATACAGCAAAAGGATTTCCGCTAGCAATTTCTGTTTCCACGCGGGCCTGAATAGACGGGTTGCCCGGCAATCGTGTCAGTGGGTTGCAATCCATTTTTTGTTTATTGCGTTTTAGTAGTAATTTGACGCGGGCAACGATTTCATCTTCGTCGGCCGGTTTAGTCAAATAATCGTCAATATCCATCCCCAAGCCTTCCAGCTTGGTATTCTTTTCGGTATTGGCTGTAAATATAATAATAGGGGTGTGCAGGTAACCGGTACGGCTACGCACTTCGCGTACTACTTCAAAGCCGTTTTTTTGCGGCATATCGTAATCTAAAATTAGCAAGTCCGGGTTTTCTTTATAGGTCTTTTCAATGGCTTCCTGCCCATTTTGAGCTTCAATCACTGTAAAACCGGCATTAGTCAAAATCTCCGAGACTAAAAACCGGATTGCATGTGAATCATCTGCTAATAGAATTTTGGCACTTTGTTGCATAATAGTTATTGTAACATTTTCCCGCTACGGTTTGTAAATAAAGGATAAAAGGTTTTGGCGTATATGGTCGCGCCGCCAGGAAAAGAAATTCTCTTTATCCCCGCATGTGCAATAATACGGCGTTTTAATTTCCTGCGGATTTAGCCCGGCTTCTTCTAATTGGCGTAAAATTTCCAAATTTAAATTAACAAAAATTTTACCGTTTTTGTGGTGCAAGCTTGTAGGAGAAAATTGGGCGGCTACGTCTTCTTGCACTTCAAAACAACATACTTGAATATGCGGCCCCAGCCATCCATACATTGTGCCGGCGGCTCCGGCTTGCTTAAGAGCTTGCGCTGTTTTGAAAGGCAGGCGTTTGACCACGCCGCGCCACCCGCAATGGGCCAGCGCAAAAACACGGGCGTTTTCATCCCATAAAAAAAGAGGTACGCAATCGGCTGTTTGAATAGCGGCTCCCCAGCCGGTAACAGCCAATAACCAGGCATCCGCATCCTGTACAGGTGCCTGTTGCACACGCCGGGCATCTTGTTCGGTTAAAACAGGAACAATCGTATCGCTATGGGTTTGATGAAAATGCAAAATTTTTTCCGGCGGGATAGATAAGTCTTGATAAACGGGTTGCTGGGCAGCCACCTCTTGCATATTACCGCGATGGCGCGAAAGAGTGCCTCCTATCAGGCCGGATGCTAATAAACGGTTATCGGTAAAGATAGTCATGCGTTGAGCTTTTTAAGATGAACGGTAGTAATTTTGTCTGCCAATAAACAAGCCGCCAAGCGTTTAAAGCGGGCCGGATCGTCACTGGCGTAGACAGTTAATTTCCCTTTTCCCGCGGTCTCTTGCAGGTGGTTTTTCTGTAAAAAGTTTTGTACCGCTTGGGCAACAACCTGTGCCGAATCTACCAATGTTACTTCCGGCCCAAGCACGCGGGCAATCATTTTTTTGAGTACCGGGTAATGCGTGCATCCTAAAATAACCGTGTCGGCCCGGTGCTTGCGTACGGAAGCTAAGTAATCTTGCGCAATAAGCAGGGCCGCCGGTTTTTTAGTCCAATTTTCTTCTACGAGCGGCACAAAAAGGGGACATGCTTGTTGTTTAATATGAATACGCGGGTTGCATTTTAAAATGGCCGCCGCATAGGCGTTACTTTTAACGGTGCCTTCCGTTCCCAATACGGCAATACGCCCGTTTTGGGTAGAGGCAACCGCTTTCCGGGCACCGGGTTCAATGACGCCTATTATGGGAACGCGGCATTGTTTGCGTAAGGTTGGTAACGCTAAGGCAGAGGCAGTATTGCACGCCACTACAATCATTTTAACGCCTTGGCTTTCCAAAAATCGGACAATATCTAACGAAAAGCGCGTGACGGCCTGTTTGGATTTAGAGCCGTAGGGCACGTTGGCACTGTCGCCGAAATAAATTAAATTCTCGTGCGGCAAGGCACGGCGCAAGGCTTTCAAAATCGTTAGCCCGCCCAGCCCGGAATCAAAAACACCGATGGCTTTTTTAATCATACACATATTATATGAATTATTGGGCGCTTGTGCGTTAGGGCAAAAGATTTGCCGACAACACGTTTTTTTGTGCTAGAATATGTATATGCGTTTAAATAAGTTTATTTTGATGGCTTGTTTTTTAGGGATCGCCGGCGTGTTGCAAGCGGCGGATACGTCGTCTACACCTTTGTTGGTGGGGGGAAGTTTTTCATCGCAAACAAGCGCGGTCTCCTCAGCGGTGTTTGACCAAAGTGCCCGCGACGCGGAAATTGCCAACCTAAACCAATTGCTTAAGAAAAAACAGTTTTCCGAAGCTGTCAAGCGGATTAACGAACTGACTGCCAAAAAATTTATAGATACCCGTTTTTATTTACTCTTGGCCATTGCTTACGACGGCTTAGGGAAATATGATGATGTTATTTATTCTGCTTCTCAGGCCATAGCCGTTACGCCGCAAGATGCGCGTCCGTACATTTTGCGGGCGCAAGCCTACTTGCAAAAAGGCCAATACGAACGTTGCCAACTGGATTTGGACACGGCCTTTAAATTGAAACCGGATTCCAAAGTAGCCCAAAAAATCCAACAAGAATTGGACGAAAAAACCCTGGCTCCGAAAGCTAAACCTTTAGAAGATCCGGAACAGGTTAAGCGTTCTAACTCGGCGTGGGTGGTGATGTATTTTGTAGCGATTTTGTTAGCCATACTCCTTTATGTATATTGGCGGTATGAAGATGTATTCCGCCGTCCCAAAAACGCGTTTACCCGCCGGGAAGTAGAAATCAAAGAACAGTACGAATTTATCCGCCAAATCGGGGAAGGCGGCATGGGTAAAGTGTATGAGGCGTATGATAAAGTGCTCAAACGCAAAGTAGCCATTAAACGGGTGCGTCCCGAGCTGGTGCGCAGTACGTATGTGCGCGAACAATTTTTAGCCGAGGCACGTATGGTGGCCCTGTTGCGTCACCCGTGCATTGTGGAAATTTATACGGTGATTGAGTCGGAAAGCTCGCTCTACTTAGTGTTTGAATATGTGGACGGACAAACGTTGGAAACGCGGTTGGATATTGACGGCCGTTTGCAATTTTCCAAGGTTAAAAAGATTTTTGAATATGTTTGCCGCGGGTTACATTATGCACACTCGCAAGACATTATCCATTGTGATTTAAAACCCGGCAACATTATGATTTACGGCGACGATAAAGCCAAAGTGATGGATTTTGGTGTGGCCAAACGCGCTATTGACCACGATACCGGCGCGCGTACCGTGGCCGGAACGCCCGCGTACATGGCGCCCGAACAACAAAAAGGATTTATGAAAAAACAATCGGACGTGTACTCCTTGGCACTGTGTCTTTACGAAGCGCTGGCCGGGCAAGTGCCGTGGACGGTTAAAGGGTTTAATATCGCTAACAAAAAAATTGTGCCGGTTTCCACGCTGGCGCCGAGTATCCCCGAAGAAGTGGATAAACTCTTGGAAGATGCTTTGAAAGAAGATCCCCACGAGCGTATACAATCTATAGACGAGTTCTGGAGCCGGCTTAAAGCCATTGAGCCGCTTCACGAAGATGATTTGACACAAACACATTTTTAGAAGGTGCAGTGTATGCTTAAAAAATACATCATTTCAAATAAAAAACTGCAAGAGACCGAAACGGAAAAGGCGCAAGTGTATGTGTATACCAACCCCACGGTGGAAGAACAACGCTTGCTGGTGGACAAATATCAAATTGATGAACATACGCTTTCTTCTGCGCTGGACCCCGACGAACTGCCGCGGCTGGAGTTTGAGCCCGAGCATATCGTAATGATTTACAAACGTCCCAAAAATTATTCCGGCAAAGACCAGTTGGAGTTTAAAGTGGCTTCTGTCGGGATGTTTTTGTTTGAGGACAAATTGATTGTAGTGTTAGCCGATGACATCCCGTTATTTGTGGGGAAACGGTTTTTAGCTGTCAGTTCTATTAAAGAGATTTTCTTAAAATTAGTTTACAACGCCATTTCTCATTATGTAGAGCACTTGCGCATTATCCACATGATTTCGGAAGAAATTGAAGACAAGATGACCGAATCAATGGATAACACGTACTTACTCAACTTATTTAGTTTGGAAAAAAGCTTGGTGTATTATGCCGAGGCTATTACTTCCAACGGTTTTGTGTTTGAAAAAATGCGTAACCTTTCCGCGCGTATCGGCTTTGAAGAAAAAGATGAAGAAATGCTAGACGATATGATTGTGGAAAATATGCAATGTAAAACACAGGCGGATATCCACTCCAACATTTTAGCCCAACTGCTCGGCGCGCGGGCATCTATTGTAAGCAACAACTTAAACCTGCTCATTAAAAAACTAAACGTCATTACCATTTGGATGATGGTGCCGACGCTGGTGGTCAGTGCGTACGGTATGAACGTGGCCTTGCCGCTAGCCGGCCACCCGGACGCCTTTTGGATGCTGATGGGTGTGTGTTTAATTTTGGTGTGGCTGGTGATGATGTACTGGCGGCACAAAAATTGGTAGGCCTTGTCCAAAAGAATATTTATAAAACGGGCCGCATTAACAAGCGGCTCGTTTTTGCTTTACCGTCTGATAACATCGGAATTGTCTGTGCTGTTTTTATAAAACCTTGCGAGAATAACAATTTATAAAATCAATGTCAAGGCTAATTTATAAAAAGACTTGAAATACTTTTTGAAAAAAGTTTTAATAATAAAGTAAGGAAGTAGTTAAACTTAAATTAGGAGGAAGTACTTAGCATGAAAAAACTACTAAGCTTGCTAGCTGTAGCCGCTTTAATGCCGGTTGCCGCTAACGCTGAAGTATTAAGCAATGTAAACCTCAAAGGCGAAATTCAAACCATCGCCTCTGATGTCAAAAACAGCGAAGCGACTTATGTTCGTGGAACGAGCGCTCGTGTATTAGCCGGTTTGTCTGCCGACTTAGTGGAAGACGTAACCGCGAACTTGATGTTCCAATATGCCAACATTTGGGGCAGCGATGATTCCGTCGGCAAGACCACCCAAAATTATTTGGACAATGTCCGTGTAGTGGAAGCCAATGTTGTTTTACACAACTTGTTCTGCTGCTTGGAAGCCACGGTCGGCCGCCAATTCTACGGTGATGAAGACAGCGCCGTTATGTATTTGGGTCCGAACCACTACAACGCCGAATACAACGGTTATGTAAGCTCCGTTGACGCTGCCAAAATCACTTACAGCGATGATGTGAAAGCCCTTACCTTGATCGCCGGTCGCATCAACGATTTGGCCACTGCGGGTGCTAACGGTACCGATGCTATCGCTTGGTTCAATGCTGTCCCGACTACCGGGCTTGCGTCTTATGACTTCTTTGGTGCGGACTTCCGCATGAACTTGACCGATGCTTTAACCGCTCAAGTTTACGGTTATGATTTCCGCGATGCCTTTGTAGGCCCGAGCGGTGATGTAGATTCCGACGCCGGTCTCTATGGTGTAAAATTGGCCTTGAACCCCGAAGACGGTATCCGCTTGGCGGCTGAATATGCCCGCAACTTTGGCGGTGACCGCTTAGTTAAAGAACACCACAACACCGGCGATATGGTAAAAGTAGACGCCGCAATGGACGTTGAAAAATTCACCGTTCGCGGTGCTTTCTATCGTGCCACCGAAAACTTCTTCGCGTTTGGTAACTATACCCCCGGTTTGTTAGTCGGTCACGTTTTAGGTGGTGATTTGGCTGCTTACAGCGCTGAAGGCGTCTCCATGTTCAACCTCGGTTTAGATATGAAACCGGCTGACAAATGGACCGTTTCCTTGGATGGTTTCTCTTTCCAAACCAAGGACGTAAAACACACCGCTACCTACGAAGCTGACGTAACCGCCAAATATGCCCACAACGAAAATGTGGAATTGTTTGCCGGCGTAGGCTATGCGAACTATGCCAAAATGTTGGGTATGGACCATCGCGACAACGTCAAAGGTCAACTCGGCATGTTAATCAAATTCTAAGTTAATTAGAAATTGAAACAAAAACCCCGCTCGTAAGAGCGGGGTTTTTATATAAAAAAGATTGTCATCCCCGAAGGCTGTAATCGGGGATCTCCCGCTTTTACGTACGCAAGGGACGGAAACGAACGGAAAGAAAATCGGGAGATGCCGGATAAAAACCTTCGGGCATGACAACTTGATTTAATAACAAACCCTAATCGGGAGATGCCGGACAACAAATTTCCGGCATGACAAACTAATTTATAACAGCAAAAACCAACATGCGGGGAAGCGTGAGTGACGGGCAGTGGAAACTACTTCAAGTAGTGGCTAGTAGGGGGAGGGCTACGCCCGTCCTGTGAACCCCCCCGGAATAGCCCGGGGTCTTTTGTGTACGTTGCTTATTTATAAAAAATACTTTTTTTTACTTCGTCGGCTTTTTCTTGGCCCATCATTTTTTTTACGATAGCCAGCCCAAAGTCCAGCGTAGCCGCGGCGCTTTGCCCGGTTACTATGTTGCCGTCTATGGTTGCATATTCATCGGTAAACGTGCCGCCGAAGTTTTCGTTCATAGGCGTAAAGCACGTGTAATTTTTGCCGGTTAAATATCCGGCGCGGCCCAAAATAGTGGGCGAAGCGCAAATGGCGGCTACCACTTTGCCGGCGGTCATAAAATCTTTAATGGCTTTTTGTAAGCGTTCGTTTTTTTCAAGGGCTTCATATCCCGGACCGCCCGGTAAAACAAGTGCGTCATAATAAGAAGTATTAAACGTAGAAAACGCGTGCAATTTGGTGCAGGTAAGGCCGAATTTTCCGGCGGTATCTTGGCCGGAAAGGGCGTATATATCTACATCTAATCCGCCGCGGTTAAGTATATCATACGTACCGATGGCTTCCATTTCTTCAAAACCGTCTGCCAAGATAAGGGCTACTTTTTTCATACATTCTCCTTGTTATAAAAACCCCGCGCAAGCGGGGTTTAAATCAGTTAGCGGCTTTTTGCAAGGCAGCCACTTTGTCCGTTTTCTCCCACGGGAAATCCGGCCGCCCAAAATGCCCGAACGCGGCCGTTTTCAAATAAATCGGGCTGCGCAGTTTAAAATGTTCAATAATACCGCGCGGCGTAAGCGGGAAAATTTTACGCGCGATTAGGGCTAATTTCTCGTCGGGCAAAATGCCGGTGCCGTCTGTATCTACATAGAAGCCGACGGGCTCGTCGCGCCCGATGGCATACGCAATTTGCACGGTACACTCGTGGGCCAGTTTAGCCGCCACGATATTTTTAGCAATATAGCGTGCCATATACGCGGCCGAGCGGTCCACTTTGGTTGGGTCCTTGCCGGAAAAAGCACCGCCGCCGTGCGGACAGCGACCGCCATAGGTGTCTACAATAATTTTCCGCCCGGTCAGCCCGGTGTCGGATTGCGGCCCGCCGATAACAAATTTGCCTGTCGGGTTAATATAAATTTTGGTATTTTTGTCCGCCCATTTTTTAATAATCGGCCAAATGGCGACGTCGGCAATTTCTTTTTTAGATTTCTCGGTAATTTGATTGCCCGATTTGTCCAAAATTTTTTCGGTATGTTGGGTGGATAAAACCACGGTATCAATACGCACCGGACGGCCGTCTTTATATTCCACGGTTACTTGGCTTTTGGCGTCAGGACCTAAATAGTCCAGTTTTTTGCTCTTGCGTACGCTTTCTAATTTTTTCAAAATTTCGTGTGAAAGCACCAAAGAGAGTGGCATAAATTCTTTGGTTTCGTTGACGGCATAGCCCACCATTAAACCTTGGTCACCTGCGCCACCCACGTCAACGCCTTGGCTGATATCGGGCGATTGCTTGCCAATAACGTTCACTACCGCACACGTGCTGCCGTTAAAACCATGCTCGGCACTATCATAGCCGATGTCTTTAATTACGTCGCGCGCGATTTGTTCCACGTCCACCCATGTACGGGTGGTGATTTCGCCACCGACAACTACTAAACCGCGCGTGATGTACGTTTCGCACGCTACGCGGGCCGTTTTGTCTTTACGTAAAATTTCGTCTAAAATTGCATCGGAAATTTGGTCGCACACTTTGTCCGGGTGCCCTTTGGAAACAGATTCAGACGTAAAAAAACAAGTTCCTTGTTTAATCATACAGCTACTCCTAGATAAATTTGAGGGGAAAACGATTTTTTATATTATATCATTTCGTCGCTTGAGGATTCGACGTTTGTATCCGACTCTTCTTCAGCGGCGGGTTCTTCTCTCAGCGGCAGTAAATCTTGCCCGTACGCAAAATCAAACACGACGCCGGCTACAAATTTAAGCTGGTTGTAAAAATCGTGTTCGCTGATAAATTCATCTGCCACATGGGTCCTGTTTTCGGAAAGGGGATCCATCTCCGGCCCTAACCCGTACGTAATCACACCCAACTTGCGCAGAAACTCATTATCACCGGACGCCGGGCTTAACCCCGGCACGGTAATGGCCCCCGGCATCAATTTCTCTGCCGTGCGGGAAATAGAGGCAAATAGCGGGTCGGTTCCGTCCATCGGCTGCGGAAACGGCAGTTGCGGACGTTCTATAATTTCCAGCGAAATGTTATCTTGGGGGGTAAATAACGCTTGTAACTGCGCTACCAATTTGTCCGGGTCAGAGCCGGGCAGCAGCCGTGCGTTAATAAGGGCGGATGCTTCCCCAAAAGTAGAGCCGGCATCTTTGCTGGCCGATAAAACGGTGGGGTTGAGTGTATCTTGTAATTGCGTGCGAAAGAACGGGTCTAGCGCCATAATCTCGGCGGCAGATTGTTGGTTTTGAGTAGTTCCGTTTAGCAGGAAATGAATCGTGGTTTTTCCGTCCTCATCTTGCAACGGGGCAATGGCTTTGAAAAAAGTGCGGGCCGGCGGTGTTAGACGGGCCGGGGGAGTAAAATTGGCTATTTTGGAGAGTGCTTGTGACAGCAAATAAACCGCGTTATCATCCACCGGCATAGAAGAATGTACCCCGGTGCCGTGAGCGGTCACTTTAATGTCCATATACATTTTAGTAGAGGCTTCCGCAAAAACAATATCGGTCGTTTCGTTGTGAATGATGCCGCCACCTTCGTTTAGCGCGTAGCCGGGGGCGATTTGTTTCCAATGCGTATCTCCCAACCATTGAAGCCCCGTTGCACTGCCGACTTCTTCGCCGGACGTAGCCAAAAAAATGATATCGCGCGTAGGTTTAATGTCTTGGCTTTTAAGCCAGGTAAGTAAAGTTAGGTAAATAGCCGTATAGTTTTTGGCATCCGTAGAACCCAGCCCGTAGATGTTGCCGTTTTTTTCGGTGGCGCGCAACGGGGGAACCGTCCAGCCTTCGGCGGCGGGGGCAGTGTCTAAATGGGAAATTAACAAAAGCGGTTTTTCGTTTGGGTTGCTGCCTTTAATACGCGCGAGCAAGTTGGCGTGTTTTTTATCCGGGCGGAAAATATCCCAATCAATGTGGTGCTTATTAAATTCCTTATAAATATAACGCGCCGCGTCTAACTCTTGCGGCTCCGGGTGAGAGGTGTCTATATTGATTAGGTTAATTAAATGGCGCTTAGCGGTTTGATTGAGAGTTTCCCAAGATGAGTCCGCCGGTTGGGCTTGCAACGCTGCCGCACCCCATATCAAACCAATGGCCACCAATCCAATATGCTTCTTCATTTTTCATCCGTGAGAGAAAATTGAATTTTAGTTCCCGGTTTCACGCCGTGGCGCGCCGCGGTTTTGGCGGCCAGTTCCAGCACATATTGGCCGTATCCGGCGGCTCTGGCCACTTGGCTATCGGGTGTATAGGTGTAGGAATGGGGCATTTGCTCGGCTACGGAAGTAACTGTTTTATCGGCCCCGATAAATACCATATCTAAGTCAATTAGGGTGTTTTTCATCCAAAAGAGTAAGTCATCTTCTTTGTCAAACACAAAGAGCATGCCTTCATCTTCAGGCAACTTAGTTACAAACATAAGGCCTTTTTCGTGTTTTTCCGGCGTGTCGGCCACACGGGCCGTTACTTTAAAACCGTCGGGTAATACTACTTCCGCGGATTTTTGCGGTCCGCACGCGGCCAAACACAGGGCCAAAGCAACAAGTATAAATTGTTTCATATATATAAGTGTAGCAAATTCGCATTTACTTTAGAAACGCCTTTCAACTTGGTATAATAAATATATATGAGTATTTCGCCCGTTTTACAGGTAGAAGATTTGCACATTGATTTCCAAAATGACCAAAAACCGTTGCCGGTGCTGCGGGGGCTTTCTTATACCCTGGCTGCCGGGCGCGTGTTGGCGGTAGTGGGAGAATCGGGCAGCGGAAAAACGGTACACGCGTTATCTCTTTTGCGCTTACTGCCGGCGGCCGGGCGGGTAAGCGGCGGAAAAATTTTATACAAAGGGGAAAATCTGTTGGCACTTTGCGAAAAAGAATTGCGCCAAGTGCGCGGACAGAAAATTGCTATGATTTTTCAAGACCCGGCGGCTAGTCTCAACCCGGTGCTTACCGTCGGCGAGCAATTAACGGAAACCTTACGCGCGCACCGTAAATTAACGAAAGAACAAGCCCGGCAAGAAGCCGTAAAACTTTTGGAAAAAGTAGGCATTGCCGACGCGGAAAAACGGCTGGATGAATATCCTTTTCAATTTTCCGGCGGGATGTGCCAGCGTGTGATGATTGCGATGGCCTTGGCGTTATCGCCCGACATTTTAATTGCGGATGAGCCCACTACGGCGCTGGACGTAACTATACAAGCCCAAATTATCCGTTTGATAAAACAACTCCAAGAGCGCGAAAAAATGGCTGTTATTTTTATTACGCACAATTTGGCTTTAGCCAGCCAAGTAGCTGATGAAGTGTTGGTTTTATATGGCGGGATGTGTATGGAGCAAGCCCCGGCTAAGGAATTATTTTCACAGCCCAAACATCCGTATACACAAGGGTTACTTGCGTCGCTAGCATCTTTAAAAACGCGCCCGGAGCGTTTGCCGGCCATTGCCGGACAACCTCCCGTGCCGGGAGAAATTGTGACAGGCTGCCCGTTTGCGCCGCGTTGCCCCCGCGTCAAAGAAAAATGCCGACAATCTTTACCGCCGCTTACCAAGCGGGGGGAACACGCCGTGCGTTGTTTCTGGGAGAATAAACCGTGAGCGCATGCGTGGAAATTAAAAACCTTTATAAAACGTATCACCGCCGCAAGTGGCTGTTTGGGGCGGGGGAAGCGGTGGAAGTCCTTAAAGATGTGACGCTTTCGCTCGCGGAAAACCGCGTGCTCGGGCTGGTGGGCGAGTCCGGCTGCGGGAAAAGCACACTTTGCAAGGTGTTGCTTGGCATAGAAAAACCTACTTCCGGCACGGTAGTTGTGCAAGGGCAAGAGGTTGCTGCGAGTACGCCGGCGCAACTCAAAAAAATGCGCCGCGTGATGCAAGTGATTTACCAGGACCCATACGGCAGTTTGGACCCGCGTATGACGGTGCGCCAACTGCTTAGCGAGCCGTTGGATATTCATAAATTATATTTAGATAAACATGAGCGTAATAAATTTTTGGAAGAATTAGTACAAGCGGTAGGTCTTTCCCCGGAGCATTTGAACCGTTATCCGCACGAGTTTTCCGGCGGACAGCGCCAGCGTATCAGCATTGCGCGGGCGTTGGCATTAGACCCGCATATTTTAGTGGCCGACGAGCCCGTTTCGGCGTTAGATGTTTCGGTACAAGCACAGATTTTGAATTTACTGCGTGATATAAAAAGAACGCGTAAATTATCCGTTTTGTTTGTAACACACGATTTTGCCGTAGCACGCTTTTTGTGTGACGATATTGCGGTAATGTATCAGGGGCGTATTATGGAAAAAGCGCCGGCCGAGCAATTATTGGCTCGCCCGATGCATCCCTATACGCAAACCTTGTTGTCGGCTGTTCCGGAAGTGGGGAAAGCCCTGACTTCCGAGCCGGAAGAAAAGGCATCCGGGCCGTCAACCGGGACGGGGTGTCCGTTTGCTCCCCGTTGTAGTAAGGCAAAAGAGGTTTGCCGGCAACAAATCCCAACTTTAGTAGAAACAGCTCCGGGCCATTGGTGCGCGTGTGCCTGTTTAACGCAAGGAGAAACAAATGACCTTAAATCGTAAACGTTTAGTAGATACTTTTTTGGAAATGGTACAAATTGACAGCGAATCTTTCCAAGAAAAAAAGATGCAAGAATATGTAGAAAAAGCTTTGAAGCAAATTGGTTGCCGGGTTATAGTGGATAATGCCGGGAAAAAATTTGAAACCAATGCGCGCGGCAATGTAATGGGATTTTTGCCCGGGACGATTAAGAGTGCTCCGTTTGTGTTGGCGGCTCACGTGGATACAGTCAAGCCCGGCTGCGGGATAAAACCTGTACTCAAAAAAGATTGCATTACTTCCGATGGAACAACTATCTTGGGCGCCGATGACAAGGCCGGCGTAGCTATTGTATTGGAAATTTTACGTACGTTAAAAGAAACCCGTGTGCCGCATCCTCCGATAGAAGTACTCTTTACCTTGTGTGAAGAACGCGGTATGTACGGAGCTAAAAATTTAGATTGCAAAAAGATGAAGGGCCGCGAAGGTATTATTCTGGATAACGAAGGGGCGGATGAACTCTTAGTACAAGGGCCGGCCGTGAACGACATTTGGGTAGATGTGATGGGGAAATCGGCCCATGCGGGAGCTTGCCCGGAGAAGGGAATTTCGGCTTTGGAAGTGGCGGCGTATGCTATTTCTCATATGAAATTAGGCCGTATTGATAAAGAAACGGTAGCCAACTTTGGGGTAGTACGCGGAGGGGAAGTGTCCAACGTGGTGATGGAAAAATGCTCGCTGACCGGCGAAGCGCGCAGTTTAAATAACGCTAAACTTGCCAAACAAACTGCCCATATGAAAGCGGCTTTTGATTTGGCAGTTAAGCATTTTACCAAGAAAATAGACGGGCGTATTTGCAAACCGCAAATCAATTTCAAGGCCGCTTTGCGCTATCCGGCCGTGTTGGTTTCCAAATCGCACCCGGTGGTCAAATCGTTGCAAGCGGCCGCTAAACGTTTGCATGTGCCGCTATATGTTCGTGCTTCGGGCGGCGGGTGTGATGCTAATATACTTTCCGGCAAAGGGTTCACCATGCCCAATTTGGGCGTAGGCGTGCGCGATTGCCATACCACGAAGGAAACATTGATTTTGAAAGAATTTTATACCGCCTTTGAGCTTGTTTGGGCGGCGGTAACGTCGTATAAGAAATAAAGAGAATTTATGTTTCGCTACATTGTCCGCAGATTATTGTTATTGCCGCTCGTGGTTTTGGGAGTAACGTTCTTGTTATTCTTTTTAACACAGCGCCTCAGCCCGGAGATGCGTGCTTCCTTGTATGTAAAAGATGCGCGGCAGATGGGGGCGTTAGAGGAGGTAATTCGTCAATACGGGTTGCGGGACAATGTGTTTAAGCAATACGGGCGGTGGCTGGGGCAAGTGGTAAGAGGCGATTTGGGATACAGCCCCAGTGCCAATATGCCCGTCTCAAAAGCGCTGCGGGAATACCTGCCGGCTACCGTGCAACTCGCGTTGTTGACTATGATATTGGTTGTCTTTTTCGGGGTGTGGTTCGGCGCCTTTTCTGCGGTACATAAAGATAAATGGCAAGACAGTTTGGCCCGTGTGGTGAGTGTAGGAGGTTTTTCGCTGCCGATTTTTGTGTTGGGGCTACTGCTTTTGATGTTTTTCTACGGGAAACTCGGTTGGTTTGCGCCCGGCGGATATTCTTTTCAAACGGATATGATTATTCACAGTGCGGTCTTCAAAAATTACACGGGATTTTTGCTCATAGATGCGTTGCTAAATTGGAATTGGCGTGTGTTTGGAGATGTGCTATCGCATTTGGTTTTACCGGCGGTAACGCTTTGTATCGGTTCGTTTGCACTTATGGTGCGGGTTATGCGTTCCAGTATGCTGGAAGAACTAAATAAAGAATATGTACGTACCGCACGTGCCAAAGGACTTAGCGATCGGCAGGTCATTTATAAGCACGCCGGAAAAAACGCTATTATTCCCGTTATTACGTTAGCCAGCATCCAATTTATCCGTCTTTTGGGCGGTACAGTCATTGTGGAAACAATTTTTGATTATCCCGGTATTGGCCGCTTTGGCGTATTAGCCGCCCAACAGTTAGATATTGCCGGGATATTGGGCTTTTCGCTGATGGTAGCGGTGCTGTTTGTGCTGGGCAATTTGCTTTCGGACATTTTATATACGGCGGTAGATCCGCGTATTAGGTTGGAGTAAGTATGTGGCAAAACCGCATTGTGAAACGAATTTATACAAATAAAACTTCGCTGGCCGGATTTATCCTGGTAGTTTTTTTCTTGCTGGTGGCCTTGTTTGCTCCGTGGTTGGCGCCGGTGCACAACCCACATAACCCGTATCAAATGCCGCAAAAAAGTTACGCCATCGCGCCGCAATCTCCTTCTGCACAAAATTGGTTTGGCACGACCGAACAACAGTACGATTTATATTACGGAGTTGTATGGGGAGCACGCCTGGCATTTGTGGTGGGTGTGACCGTTACATTTTTTGCGTTCTTAATCGGCCTGTTGGTGGGGGCCGTAGCGGCCTATTTCGGCGGGAAAGTGGATGAGGTGCTTATGCGGCTAACCGATGTGGTTTTTGCCGTGCCTTCGCTGGTATTGGCTATGGTGATTGCCGCTATGCTGGGGCCGGATATTAAAAACATGATGATTGCGTTAACCGCGGTAGCATGGCCTTCGTACGCCCGTTTGATACGCGGGGATATTCTGTCGGTCAAACGGCGCGATTATGTAACGGCAGCCCGCACATTAGGCGCACGCGGTCCGCGTATTTTGCTGCGTCATATTTTACCTAACTCCATTTATCCGGCAGTGGTGGTAGCCAGTTTGGATATCGGTTACATTGTACTGACGGCGGCTTCGTTATCCTTCTTGGGGCTCGGTGCGCAACCGGGCACGGCTGATTGGGGGCAGCTGATTGCTATGGCGCGCAACTGGGTATTAGGCACGGCACAAAACCCGTTTGCGTATTGGTATACGGTCGCTATACCGGGGGGAGCCATTTTCTTATTTGTGCTCGGTTGGAATTTATTGGGAGATGCTTTTAGAGATATTTTAGACCCCAGACAGGTCTGATTTTTATACAATATAGTATAGTCTTATTTTACAGAGGTGCTTATGATTCGCCGTAAAGATTTATATACTTCGTTAGCTGATAGTGCATTTCGCTTCCCGGACAAAATTGCTTTGGTAGAAGCCGGCAGCGGCAAGAAAGTATCTTATCACGAACTTCTCATGCAGGTAGACCGTGCCGCGGATATGTTTTTTGAACATGGTATCCGCAAAGGCGACCGGGTGGGTATTGCCCACCGCAACGCGATTGATACGGTGGTAGCTAACTACGGCCTCTATAAATTAGGTGCAGTAAGTATCCCGATAAACTTCATGGTTACCAAGCAGGAAGAAATCCAATATATCCTGAATAATGCCGGTGCCAAAGCGGTGGTAACGCAAGCTGAATTTTTACGCCATTATGTAAAAGCTGTTCCAAGTACGCCTACTGTGGACTATATTTTTACGACGGACGAAATCCCTTCTTCGGCCGCCGGATGTGATAAAGTACAATTCTTCTGGAAGGAAATTGAAAAATCTACCGTCCATGAAGAAACCGCCTCTCCGCAAGCCGGGCTGGACGATTTAGCTTTCATATTATATACTTCCGGTACCACCGGACTGCCTAAAGGCGCCATGATTTCCCACGGAAACTTGGCTTCCAATGTTATTTCGTGTGCGCAAATTTTCAAGATTAATGATGACGATGTGTTTTTGTGTTTGCTGCCCATGTTCCACTCGTTTGCGTGGACCACATGTGTGGTAATTCCGCTTTATCTTAACTTAAAAGTGGTGATTGTGGCCAACGTGATGCCGGCCAGCAAGTGGCTCGGTGCGATGGGAACGGAAGACGTTACTTTAATGTTGGCAGTGCCGCAGATTTACGCAGTGCTGTCTAAGGAAGCCAAAGGGCTCAAGCGGTTGTATTTACGTTTCTGGCCGTTTAAGAAAGTTCGCTTCTGTGTGTCCGGCGCCGCGCCGCTTACGCAAGAAATTAAAGACCGGTTTGAACAGAAATTTTCTGTGCCGATATTGGAAGGATACGGCTTAACGGAAACGAGCCCGGTTGTCAGTGTAAACACCGAAGAACTTCAAAAAATTAAATCGGTGGGGCCGGCGTTGCCCAGCGTCAGTACGCTTGTAGTAGACGAGAACGGAAACGAAGTACCGCGCAATCACGAAGGGGAGTTGTGTGTGAAGGGGCCCAACGTGTTCCGCGGTTATTGGGGTAACCAAACCGCTACGCACGACGCTTTTACCGAAGACGGTTGGTTTAAAACCGGAGACATTGTGGAAGTAGATGACGATGGTTTTATCTTCATTAAAGACCGCAAAAAAGACATGATTATTATTAAGGGACTCAAAGTGTTTTCCGCGCAAGTGGAAGCCATTATTTGCGAACACCCCGCGGTGGAAGAGTGCGCCATTATCGGCGTGCCGGACGGCCGCGGCGGCGAGTTTATCAAATTATATGCCGTCAAAAAAGAAGGCGCGGAACTAAACGAAAAAGAATTTAGAATGTTCCTTAAAACCCATTTGGATAACTACAAACGCCCGCGTGATTTTGAGTTTGTGGAAGCGTTGCCTAAAAACGCCTTACGCAAAGTGTTAAAGCGCGAGCTGCGTAAAGATGCCGTGGCCAAATTGGCGGCCCGTACCGCAGCCGCCCCGGCGGAGGAAACCGTTGAATAAGTCCGCGCGCGTGGGTTTAGCGCGCGTTCTGCAAGAAACCGTCCCTCAGGCGTATTATGTGGGGGGGATTGTACGCAGCAGTTTATTAAAACGCTATTCTACCGATATAGATTTAGCCTTGCCCCCGGCAGATGTAAAACCTGCTGCGTTGGCGTTGGCTAAAAAACTTAAAGCTGCCGCATTTGAAATGGATGCCGAGTACGGCGTGTGGCGGCTGGTTACCCACCAACATAAAATCCAAATTGATTTAACTGCTTATCAAGGCAAAGACTTAAAGGCCGATTTGCTCCGGCGTGATTTTGCATTTAATGCACTGGCGTATCCGGTTTCTGCCTTGCCGCAAATTCAAATTATCCCGCAAAAAAACGGCAACGCTAAGATTTTGCTTAAGCGGATCCTCCGTTCCAAAATTATAGATTACGCAAACGGTTTAACGGATGTAAAACAGAAAGTTATTTGTGCCACCAACCCGCGTGTGTTTGAAGAAGACCCTTTGCGTATGCTGCGGGCGTTTCGCTCGGCGGCGGAACTCAACTTTACGATTGCGCCGGCCACACTTAAACTCATTAAAAAGCACGCCGCCCTTATTAGTCAACCGGCGGGAGAGCGCGTTCACGAAGAACTCTTCCGTCTGTTTAACACGTCCAAAGCGTATGAAAATTTGCTTTTGATGGACGCGTGCGGGTTGCTGACGGCGCTATTTGCCGAGTTAGAGCCGCAACGTACCTGTGCCGAAGTATATTATGGTAAAGGCGGCGTACTGAAACACACATTGCTGGTTTTTAAGCGTATGGAGTATCTGTTGGACCACTTAGACAAAGCCTTTGCAAAATACGCGCGCAAACTTTCCTTTGTGCAAACGCAAAAACCGCTTTTTAAAATGGCCGCCCTCTTGCACGACATTGCTAAACCGGCTACGGCCCGGGTGCAAGGCGACCGGTTGCGGTTTTTTTACCACGAACAGAAAGGTGCTAAAATGGCAAAGGCCGTTTTGGAACGGTTGCACTACAGCCGTCCGGATATGCGGCTTATTTGTGCGATGATTGGCGAGCATTTGCGCCCCAGTAATTTAGCCAGTAACGATGTAATTACCGATAAAGGAGCGTATCACTTTTTCCGCGATTTAGGCGACGCGGCTTTGCCGCTGCTGCTATTGTGCTGGGCCGATTATACAAGTTATATTTCGGATGCACAATTAACGCGTATGCTCCCGCATAGCGCTGAGCCCATGATGAGTTTAGAACAAGCCAAAAAGAAAGCGGCTTTGGGCAAAACATTGCGGCACGTGCAAGTTTTATCGTTACTTTTTAATAAGTATTTTGAGCATCCGCGGGCCGTGCGTCCGTCGCGCCTTATTACCGGGCGAGATGTGATGGACGCGCTTAACTTGCCGCCCAGTCCCAAAATCGGCCAAATTTTAGAAGCGGTAGCCGTTGCACAAGTAGAAGGGAAAGTGCATGATAAGAAAAGCGCGCTGGCGTTTATTAAAACGTTAAAATAGTTGTGTGCGGTAAAAAACTTTGCTAAAATAAAACAGTATTGATACGCTTACGTACGCGGGCGTGGTTCAATGGTAGAATGGAAGCTTCCCAAGCTTTAGACGAGGGTTCGATTCCCTTCGCCCGCTTTTTTTATCAGGATAACTATGGAAAACGAAAACCTTGATTTGGACGTAAAACCGGCCGCTAATAAAGACCTTTGGCTTTTCCTTATTATTGTGGATATCGTTTTGTTATGCGTGTTTGGTTTCTTTTTATACAAACACTTCTCTGCCGGTTTGTTCCAAACGCAGCCGTCGGC
>JAGCMD010000078.1 GCA_017646765.1 Elusimicrobiaceae bacterium
AGAAACTGCTTTAGAACCCGCTTTGACAAGGCCGCCCTGTGCTTGCGCGATAGCCGGCAAGCAGAAAATTCCTAGTAACCCCACACCTACAATTTTAGCTAAACGACTCTTTTCCATAATAACATCCTCCCTTTTTATAGTTTCCTGCATCCTTCTACTTCTATTCTATTGATTAATAGTACAAAAACCACGGTCAAAAGACCTAATACAACGGGTTTTTTGGACCTATGATTTTTCTAGGACCTTTTGCTAAAAAACTCCCTGCTTGGAAATAAAGCAAGGAGTTAAGAAACAAGCGGTAATTTTATTTTTCTATTTCCAGTACTGCACTGGCACTGTGCGCACCGTACTGCGGGGCATACATAGATTGTACCTGCGCCGGCAACGCATTAACGTGAGCCTCTACCGTCGGGCGGAGCACATAACGCAGTGTAAAGGTACCGCGCGGCAACCAATTGATAAAGAAGTGGGTGGCTGCATCTTTTACCTCTTTGTAGAAACAGACATTTTGATACGTCCAACCGCTCAGTAAATCTTCGCTTTCAAAACCTGCCGGTTTGGGATCTTGCACAAAAACGTACTCAAATTCGCTATCTGTTTTGAGTGTCAAATGGACTTCTACTTCATCCCCGACGCGCAGTTTTTCCACCTCGCTAATGGGGCGGAGTTTTACTTCATTATCTTGTTTAACACGCAAATAATAGGTACGTTTTACGTTAATTACACCGTCGGGAGACGGGCCTGTTTCGCGCGCCTGGTAAATGGCATTAAGCGAAGCAAAATCGGTTTGCGGGCTTTGCTTATCAATGCGCGCCGAAAACGTAGCCGGCGTTACCTGCGTTGCGCTGCGGACAAATTGCAACGGTTCCGTCCAATCTAACGGCTCAAAGCGCACGCGCTTGTTTTGCCCGCCCCAACTAATTTGGTACGAAGAAGGTTGGGCTAACGCGCCGCGGGCCTTCATCACGCTTAAAATCGTAAACACGGCCTGCGTGGTAGCTTTGGTATCGGTCCAATCATTTACCTGACGGTTAAACAAAAGCCATTGGAGCATGGGTTCCATTTTATCCGATTGCGGCCGCATTTCTACGAGCGTGCGCAAGGTAACCGTTTGGGTGGAAAGCGTATCGTTATACCAAATCCAGCTTTGCGCTTCGGGGGCAAAGTAGGCGCCGGTTAGCGGGTCTTCTTTCAAGCGGGAAAGCACCAAGTCTAAATAATGGTTGGCTTTTTGTGTTTCACCCAATCGGTGATAAACGGCTGCAGCGTAAATTTGCCCAAGCGGCGTCATGAATTGTTTTTGCTCGTCGGCATAATCCATCCATTTTTTGATATACGGCGCTGCTTTTTTATATTGGGACCACGTTTTGGGGTATCCAGATAATGTATACGCCGCATACAAGGCATAAGAAACCGTTGCGGCCGAGCCCGCCTTATCTTGTTTTAAGCGGTTTTCAATTTTTGGCACGATATAACTAAATGCCTTTTGCGCCGGAGCCGTAGCAATTTTGGCATCATACGCCAATGCTTGCGCAAAAGCATCTAACGCATAGAGCGTTAAATAATCATCATCAGGCCCGCCGGCGAACCACGAGAATGCGCCGCTTGCATTTTGTAACCGGGTCATGTTGTTTATTTCTTTTTCAAGCTGCTTTGCAACCACCCCATCGTCAAACAAGTTGATAAGATCCGCCTGCTTAACTTGGCGGCCCTGTGCCTGACGCAGCCACGGCGTTTGTTCCAATAATTGCAACCGCAGCGGATCATTTTGGTTCCACGAAGCGGTTTGTCCGTTACGGGCCGGCAATTTTTTGACGGCCTCTTTAAGTTCCGGAAACGTAGTATAAAATTGGTGTACAATCGCTAACGGCACATAGCGGTTGAGCGTGGAAACCAAATCTTTGTACGGTGAGCTGAGTAGATGCGGCATATCATTAATGACCGATAAAGCCAAGCTGGGCTGCAAGGTTAATGCGGTCATTTCCACATCAGCCGCGGGTACATTTTCCAGTTCGGTTAACGTAAGCGTATTGGCTCCGTTTTTAAGGGCCGCGTGAGTGGAAGCCAACAAACGCATTTTGCCGGGCAGTACCGCTAGCGACTTTTGCTCGGCATCGCTTTGGGTGCCGGCGCGCGCAACAGCGGTTACTTGGTAGATTTCCGGTCCGGACGGAACGGCTATTTTCCACGTTACAAAATGAGTGGATTTAGCCGGTACGGTAACGGTTTGCTCAGCGCGTGTGATACCAAAATCAGCCAGTGCATTTGTACCGTTTTTAGTAAGGGAAAGCGATACTTGCACCGTCAATTTTTTACGGGTTTGGTTGGTAAGCGCGGCTTGAATAACCCCCTGATCTTTCTCGCGGTAGAAACGCGGCATTTGCAAACGCAGCATCAATTCTTTTTGGGTAAGCCACGAAGCTGACACCTCGCCGAAATTAGCATCCGGCGTTAAGGCAAAGCCAAATAAATTCCAGGTTGTTAAACTTTGCGGAGAGGTAAACCGTAAGTTCGCTTTTCCGCCCACCACCGGCAACGCCGGGTTAAAATACGCCGTTTCCGAAAAATCCGAACGGATTTCTTGTTCCGTTTTTTTGCTGAAGTCGACTCCGGCAGAATCATCCATAACAGCCGCCTCTTCGGTCATGGCTTCCTGGGCGGCATTTGACATCATCATAGCATCGGCCGGCCCCACAGACCTGTCCACATCCGATTTGGCCGCCAGCATCATGGGCGTGGCTCCGGCCGCCCCTAACGACATCCGTTTGTTCATCCCATACACACGCAACGGCATTTGCAAATTGAGCGTCGGCAAGGAAAGCAAGGAAAACGCAAGAGGGGTGGGCTGTTCATTTTTAAAGTAGCCGGTCGTTGTGGGCCCCTGCCGGCTGGCTATCGTCTCGGCCGCGGATGTATGCTGCTGATAAAGCTGCGCAAATGTCAGGGAAGGTTTATTGGCTACGTAATAATCCAGTGATTTATCATACGCGGTCAAATTTAAGATTCCGTTGACCGGGTTGTTGGCGGCATCTCTAACCGAAAGGGCCCAATTAACCGTCTCGCCGGGCTGAATAGTTTTGGGCGTATTAAGCACCACATTTAGTTTCTTATTATCAAAGGGTACTTCGGCAGATGCTTGCGCGCTGTGGAATACATAATCACTGGCACCAAACCAACCTAATGCCACGCCGCCGCGGTGCTTTTGGGTAAGCGGCAACGAGAAAATTTCCACGCCACCGCCGAGTAACGCCCGGTGTGTTAAGAATTTATTTTGCTGGTAAATTTCCACGCGTTTACTGGCTTTAATATCTCCGGCCCCTAACAAAACGCGCATGGTTTCGCCCGGATAATAAGACGGATGTTGCACAAGTGCTACGTCCGGCAGTTTTAAAGCGGATTTTTCGTTGGCTACCACAAAAATCATCTGTTGGGCAGCTGCTTGCGGGCTGGTAAGTTCCAAGCGGTATACGCCTTCAGCCAAAGACGGCAATTGGATTGTTTGGGCACCGGGCTGTTGGAATTGAAGGGTTTGCGTAAAAGCCGTTTTCTGCGCGGCAAAATCTTTATACAGTTCCTCCAGCGGAGAATTTTGAGAAGGACAATTATAGCAACGCGCTTGCCGGGCCGGGCGCGTAGGTTGGCGGTTTTCCAACAGCACGGCCTTTACGGTTACTTTGCCGGAAACGCCGTTGCCGTCGGCATCAGTCAGTTCTATATCGGCTAGTGCGCCGGGGGTATTTGCCTCGTAAAACCCTTGCGCAAAATTGACCTTAAATAAATGCGGGTGGGCGCTGATTTTATACGTACGGGTAGCGGAAACAGAACGGCCGCTCTCATCATATACCTCCGCATGCAACTCATAGCGGGCAAATTCTTCATCTTCGTTTTGCCGCGTTGGGGTGAAGGTAACTTTAAAATTTCCTTCTTCATCGGTTAGCGTTTGGCCTTGTTCTACGATTTTTTCTTCCGTTTCAAACGGGCCAAACCACCACCAATAAAACGGCGGGCGGTAGTTTTTCCGTTTAAGTGTATAGGTTACTTTGGCTTTTTCTAACGGAGTGCCCATATAATAGCGGGCAGAGCCGGTCAAAACGGCCTTTTTACCGTAAGACAGGGCTTTGTCAGGTTGGGAAAGCGTCAACTCATAATCGGGGCGTTTATATTCCTCTACCCGGAACGAGTGGTATACACGGTAGGTACGTTTGCCGGTCGTCACTTGGACCGAAACGGAATAAGTACCCAACAAAATGTCTTCGGCCAGCTTTAAACGAGCTTGTGCGCTTCCTAAGGCGTCTAAGGTCGCTTTAGCGGAGAAAATACGTTTGCCGTTAGGGTCTTCTACCTGAAATTGTACCGGCTCGTTCGCAAGCGTTTTAAGGCCGCGCGGCAAGCGTTCCAGAGCTTCTACTGCCAAATCAACCGTTTGCCCCGGTCGGTAGACAGGTCTATCGGTTTGCGCAAAAAGTTGAACAGGGGTCTCATTATAAAAATGGAAGTAAAGACGGTTGGTGGTATAGGCTGTAGAGCCGTCTTTATGGGCTAAAATATCCAAAGAGTAGCCGGTATTGTTCGTACGTTCTTGGGCGGAAACGGTCACCCGGCGTGCCAGATCCGCCACACCGTCTTGACCGGTTTGTGCTTTTTCCTGCGAGCCGTTCCAATCGGTGATAAGGGAAAGGGAGGTATCAGGTTGCGGCCGCCCGGTTTGCAAATCAACCGTATAAATGTGAAACACGTCCGGTGTAAGTGTTTTGTCTGCTTTGGCGCGTTGGGCCGTATAATCGGCCGGGTCGGCGGCGATAGCGACCGTGGCAAATACGGCCAAATCGGTTGCATTAACTACCCATCCGCATATATTATCTTGTCCGGCGGAAAAAGAAGAATTGTCCGAAGCTAATACCACATAAAAACCGGGCATTAACACCGGTAATTTTAAAGTACCGGTTTGCGCCTGTCCGACTTGCTCAAATTTGACGGTAGCTGTTTTTTCCGTCATAGGTTGTCTGTGCAGAAATTCCGCAATATCCTGATAATTTAGATGTGTTACTTCACTCCAGGAGTTAACACTCCGGCGGTTAAAGCGGGAACGGTATAACCGGGTCAGCTCGTCATAAGACACCGGATAAACCCGCGCATATACTTTTTTCAAATTTTTTCCGGTAAAAGTAAGCGCGGGTTGTTGGCGGTTGAAAGGAACGTTATTTTCTTGGGCAGATAAGGTAACACGGGTGATATCCTGCGCAATTTGCGCACACATTTGTGTAAAGTAAGAGGGTTCAAGTTGTTTCTCCGCTTTTTGGCACACGTCCAATGCTTGAGCATATTTTTTCTGGCTTACTAACATTTGGGCCAGCTCTTCGGCCGCGTAACTGCGGGCATAATCTGTTTTGGGTTGCGAGATAGTGCGCGATTTAAGCCGGTCCCAAAAAGAAGGCGTGGCGGCAGGCGGATTTATGACAAGTTGTAATTGGGCCGTTGCATTTTGAACGGCGGCGTCTTCGTTTTCAAATACAAAATTAGAGGAAGAAAACGGCTGCAAGATGAAATCTGTTTTCCAAAACAACCGGGCATTTTGGCGGTTTTTGCCTTCTAACAAAGAAGCCGTTTGTAAAATTTGGCTTATCAGCCGGGTAGTTTCTTTGGCGGTACCTTCTTTTAAGCGGACCGTATCGTTTAAATAATGGGGGGAGACGTCCTCCAACGCCGCCACCGAAAGCGCGGGATTTTCCTGCAGATAATCTTTCCAACTATTTACCACAAAATCAAACAACGTGGGGATACGTTGCGTATCGGTATCCTTTAAATTAAGAATAAGGGTTTCCTTCTCTATAGGGGCATTGGTTAATGAGGCGCGCAGTTCCCATAAACGGCGGTAATCCTCATCAATTTGTTTTTGCCATTGTTCGCGCGTCCACTGGGTTTTGTCCTCTTGGGCGGCGGGGGAATCAATGGCTGTCTTACTTAAAATCGAGCGGTAGGTTTCGGGCACCCTTCCGGCCATATAGATACGGTAAAGGAGAAACCGCGCTTGCCACAAAGTGTCTGACGGCAAGGTATAACTGTACATGGTTTGGGCGGCATTTAAAAATTCGCCCAGCCCATATTCGCACGCGGCGGTGCGCAGTTGGGCCTGATAAAGGTGGGCCCCGGATGATTTGTCCAACACAGCCGCGTACTGCGTTTTAGCCGCCGCAAAATCGCCGTCTTTATAGGTTTTTTCCGCTGATTCAAGCGATTGAGACCAACCTGCAACCCCCAAAAAGAATAAACTGCATAAGGTATAGATATGTTTTTTCATAAGGCACTCCTCTTGTGAAATATAAAAAATCTCCGTCTTTATTATAGACAGAGATTTTTTCCCTTTATAAGTTTACATTTGTTCCGGTGCGCTGACACCGATAAATTCAAGCCCTTTCTTAATCCGTTCGGCTACCCGTTGGCAAATAAACAAACGCGAACGGGTAAGTTCCGGGTGCTGCTTGTCCACCACGTGACATGTATCGTAAAACGCGTGGAATAAGCCGGCTAATTCCACCAAATAGGTCGTCAAATGGTGGGGGCTTAAATCAGCCACGCAATTGTGGAGCACCTGCTTAAACCATACCAGTTTCAACAGTAAGGCTCTTTCTTGCGGAGCAAGCTCGGTAGTAATTCCGTCGTACTTGGTAAATCCTTCTTCCGCGGCGGCCTTAAAAATAGAGTGAATACGCGCGTGCACATATTGCACATAGAAAACCGGGTTTTCGTTCGTGCGTTTTTTAGCCAGGTCCATATCAAAAAGCATATGGGCGTTAGGGGTGCGGCTGGCAAAAAAGAAACGGCATGCATCCGTGCCCACGTCATCCATTAATTCGCGCAACGTAATAAAGTGTCCGGCGCGTTTAGACATTTTAACCTGTTCCCCATGCTCGGTCAAATGCACAAGTTGGTGAATAATCGGTACAAACGTTTTTTCTTCATGCCCAAGCGCTTTTACGGCGGCTTTCATACGCGGAACATATCCGTGGTGATCGGCCCCTAAAATATCAATAAGCGTTGTATAACCGCGGTCGTATTTATTTTTATGATAGGCAATATCGGCCATAAAGTACGTCGGGCGACCGTCTTTGCGCACAAGCACACGGTCTTTATCGTCCTGCGCTTCCTCGTCCTTGGTAGAGCCAAACCAAACGGCGTCTTCTTTCTTGTAAGTATAACCTTGCTTGGTCAAATCTTTCAAAGCCGACTCAACCGCATTGGATTGGTGCAAATCCGACTCGCGAAACCAACGTGTAAAATCCACGTGGTAATCTTTCATATCCTGCTGCTGAGTTTTAATCAGTTCTTCCATCGCCCAACGGCCGTATTGTTCTTCGGGCAAATCAGCCGGGATGCGTTTGGCCAGCTCCACTAAATACGATCCGTGGTAGCCGTTTTCCGGAGGTTCTTTACCCTCTTTACGGGCTTTTAAGGATACCGCCAACAATTCGGCTTGATTCCCCGCGTCGTTGACGTAGTACTCGCTATCACAAGAGTAACCTAACGCGCGGTGAATTTTTACCAAACTATCGCCCAAACTGGCGCCGCGGCCGCTGGCAACATGCAAAGGGCCGGTCGGATTGGCAGACACAAATTCTATTAAAATATTTTGGCGGGAATTTTCGTGGGCCGGGTCTTTAATGCGCCTATCGGAAGCAATTTTAATGATAAACGCGTCCTCTAAGGTAACGTTGATAAAACCGGGCGCCACTGCTATAGCGTTTTTGATAGCCGTTAATTCCGATATCAATTGCGCCGCTTCTTGCGCAATTTCCAGCGGGCGTTTGTGCATTTGTTTGGCAGCCGCTAACGCCCACGTAAGCGACAAATCAGCCCCGGTGTGAGCTGGCGCGGCGGTAAAATCTACTTTAGGAAGTTCAAACCCTTTAAAATAGTCCGCCTTGGAAAGTTTTAAATAGATATCTTGTTTTAATTTTTCTAGCATGGTTTCTTATTTCTTTTTGGTTGTTTTTTTAGAAGATGTTTTTTTGACGGTAGCTTTTTTAACCGTCGTTTTTTTAGCCGCCTTTTTGGCAGTAGTTTTTTTAGCTGCTTTTTTGACGGTTGTTTTGGAAGCCGTTTTCTTAGCCGGAGCTTTTTTAGCTGCTTTTTTAACGGGTTTAGTAAAGTCCACTTCCTTGCCGAAACTGAAAATCTTGTCCAACGCGTAAAAATCGCGCGCTTCCTGCGTCATAATATGGGCTAAAAATCCGCCATAGTCGCTCACGCGCCACAGGTTGCTTTCGCGTCCGTCGCGGTTTAATTTATAAATACCCTGCTCTTTAAGTTTACGGCTGATTTCTTCTTCCACCGCGTCTAAATGCGGCTTGGAAGTAGCAGTAACAATTAAAATAAATTCACATAAAGAAGACAGCCCGCATAAATCAATCACTTTGATATTTTCGGCTTTTTTATCATCCGCCAACCGGGCCGCCAGACAAACCAATTCTTTTGTATCCATAGTATCCTCTTTGGGTATTAAAACTCTACCTTTTAGTCTAGCATTTTAGGAAGGGTTTGTGCAGACTACAAAGGCATTCTAAAATCTTTACCTAAAATAATGCGTGTGTCGCAAATCACATTAGGCGTAGTACCGACGCGGATTTCCTCTGTTATGCCGATAGCACTACCCAATTGTTTGAGCTGAATTTGCCGCCCGGAATAATCTTCCAGCCATGAGGTTTCCTGCTGAGTGGGATAATTATCATATTGTAAGACATCTACGCGTAAGAGCCCCTTGGTATTTTGTTCGCGTAAATACTGGGTGAGTTCCAAGGCAAGCCCTTTCTTGCCGGAGGCATTAAGTACTTCCACGATAATCGGCCGGTTTTCTACAGCCAGCGGGGCACGATCCGGCAGGATTCGCTCCGAGGTGGATGCCTCTGGAGTAGATGCTTTTTTCTTCTTTTTTTGTTTTTCGGGGAAACGAACGGTAAAATCGTTTGTTTCCAATTGGGTCAGTTCCAAAGTCAGTAATACAAATTCAGCCGGGGACAGATTGGTCCGCCCTTGGTGCAACGCCTTTAAATAAGCCCAAACAGCCCGCATGCCCAATAACGGATTATAACGCCACCGGGTCAGTGTGTTTTTAAAATCAGCCCAAAAAGCTTCCCGGTCCGAAGTAGCCGGCTCTATATATTTCAAAGGGATTTGAGGGGATATTTTTTCCGCTGCGAGCATTTTCTGCGCCCGTTCACGCAGGGATTTTTCGGAACTTTTTTTATCGGACAACACCCGCACATTGGCTTGGTGAGTGGCCGGAACGTAGGAAAAGAACATAGCCGGTTGAGTAAGCACGGTCAGTTCAACGGGCGTATCTGCCCGGGAAATTAACTGCCCTACGAGCTGCGACTGCCACTGTACCCAGGCTGCATACCCCAGCGCACACACGCAAAACAACCCTAGGCAAGCGGCTATTATTCTCCTTTTTTTATAAGATGGTTCCATAAATCAATTCCTAACGGGCAAAGCCATTTTTGAGAATCAATGGTAAATAATAATTTACGGTTGGCCGCATAGATAAGTGCTTTTTCTAAATCTTGCAAAGCCAAATTACGTATCAAAAAGGCATCTTTGTATTTGCGGTCTTTGGAAGAAATATCCGCCACAAATAAAATTTTGGAAAGCGTACTCATATGCAAACTGCCCAACGTATGCTCACTAATAGCATGTAAGGTTTGGACGTCCTTAATACCGAATTGGTGTTTGGCCAGCCACGCGGAAACATAGCTGTGCAGTAAGCTGGGTTCTTGGCGGCAAATATCTTCAAAAAAAGGAACTCTGATTTTATGCGTTCGGCAAAAACGAACCAACTCCGGCCCGGAAAATCCTTTCCCGGCGTCATGCAAAATACCGGCCCGCACGGCGGTTTCTACGTTTACGTCATAAATATCGCTCAATGCTCCGGCTAACTCGGCTACGCTTTGCGAGTGTATGTAACGGTTGGGTTTTAGGTGGGCTTTTAACCACTCGTGTACCGATAGACCGTACAATTTGTTTTTGTAAATGGTTTGGATAATTTGTGCCGGCACTGTCGCGGGAACAGAGCCACTCATCCAAATATGCGCCCGCACGCGACTAGAGGAAAGTTTTGGGAAAAATCCCGGTAAAAAAATATGATTAAATCGGGCCGGGTTCTCGTTGTATCCTTTCCGTTTTCCGGCAACGACAATGGCGTTATCAAAAATAACTTGCGGGTTTTTCCAATTATGCAAATCGTTTAAACAATCGGTCCCCACGAGCAAGTAGATTTGCGGGTTTTTATACCGTTTAAGCAGATAGTTAATTAGTTGATAAGTGTATGTTTTTCCGCCGCGGCGAAGTTCATAATCATCAAAAACAAGGTGCTTGCTCATACCGGAAAAAGCTTGCTTAAGCATTTGCATACGCAAGCGAAAAGGAGTGGGGGATTTGGCTTTAAAAGGGGAATGATATGCCGGAACGATATGCGTAACGTCGGGGGCAATTTGTTTTATTGCCTGTTTGAGTAGTGCCACATGGCCTTTATGTACCGGATCAAAACTTCCGCCAAAAACTAAAACCTTCATAATACCTCTTTAACCTGGCGGGCCACATTTCTCCCTTCCAGTAATGATTTTTCCATAAATGAATACTCCCAACGGCCATACCGTCCTGCTAAGAAACAATGCTGTTTTTTCAATGCTGCCAATAACCGGTTTACAACCGGCGTGCGGTTTTTATCATACACCGCATACGCATAGGGCAACGGCTGCCAAAAGGAAATTATTTTCTCGTCGTACTCATTTATTATACCTTTTTGGACAAGCGCGCGCAGAATTTGCCGCTCTTTAGCGAGACCGGGCTTGACTAGACCTGGTAATTCCACATAGAGCGAATAACATCCTTTCGGCGCATTGGCGGATGAAAAACCGCTCTGCAAACCCACTCGGTAAAAAGGCACATCTTTATCCGGGAAATACACCCAACTAAACGGTTTTACTTTTCCTTTGAATCCTACCTGATAAACGGTTACCGGAGCAACCGCCAGTTTAGCGGCTTGACGGGTAAGCGCCGGAGCATTTTTAAGTAAACGCAAGAAAACCGGCAACGGCAGCGTATTTACTAACGTATCATACGTAAACACCCGCCCGCCGGCACGAACCATTTTATTTTTTAAATCAACTTGCGTAACGGGCGTGTCTATTTTTAATTGGGAAATACGGTGTCTTAATGCCGCTACCAATGCCCCGCAACCACCCGTTTGTGGGTAATAAAAAAATGCGTTATATCCAAAAGAAGTGGTCAGTTTTTCTACCGCACTTTTTTTAATCAGGGCGGCCGACGGAGTAGGTACAAACGGTCCGCACCACTCACACGTTAATTGGCGCGGAGAACGCCCCCACAATTTAGTATTGTACGGCCGCATAAAAATTTGATAAATGCCTTTTCCGAACGCACGCACACAAAAATCTTCAAAATTTTTAGGAACGGTTGGAGAAGAATTTTGGCGATCTTGCAACCCTTTTAAACACCGCGCACGCAAATCAGGCGGCAACGCGTGCAAATTGGCTTGAAACGGAAACGGCACCTGCACCTTACCCGTATATATCCAAGCCCGTCGTTTTAAGCGGCCCAATTGCCCGGCGAGTAATTCGCGTACTAATTTCTTGCCGTACGAAGTATGTAAGTGAAGTAAATGACCGGAAAAATCAAAAGTAAAACCTTTTTTAAAAATACTACGGCATAAGCCGCCGGGGGTATGTTCTTTTTCAAGCACCAGATAATCGCTTTGGCCGGATTTTTCTAAATGATAGGCCGTACTGAGCCCCGTTAAGCCACCACCTAAAATAAGCGTTTTAACGTGCATAATCGGACTCCTTTTTAAGTAACCAATAACCCGCCAAGCCCGCACTTACAAAAGCCGTAAGCAAAATGGCAACTACCCACTCGGGTGAACAAACCGTTACGGTAAATCCAAGCGCGTTAGCCGCCAGCGAAAGCACCGCAAAAACGCAGACAATCTGCCGCGAAGTCCATCCCATGGCGCGTAAACGCAAGGCGGCATGGTCGGGGCTTCCTTTTAACGGATTTCGCCCGTTTATAAGGCGAGTAAGCGTTACAAAAGCAATGTCGGCTATCGGCACGCACACAATTAGTAACGCGGCTAAAAAGCCCCAAGTGGAAACCCGGCTGTACCCGGTTCCTAAACAAAGTGCGGCTATCAAAAAACCAAGTAAGTTTGACCCGCTGTCTCCTAAAAATACTTTATGCCGGGAAGAAAAATTAAACGGCAGGAAAGCTGCGCACGCACCTAAAAGAGCCAGCGCGGCAAAATTGACATAGATAAATTCAGACGGAAGTGCAATCAAAGCCAGCCCCAACGTACACACCATGGCTTGCGTTGTGCAAAGGCCGTCTAAAATATCCAACAGATTAAATGCGTTCGTGAGCCCCACCACCCACAAAAAAGTCAGCAGGTAAGATACCCACACGCAAGGAAATACGTGGATCATTATCCCGTACTCAATCAGACACAACGTGGCGGCGGCTTGCAACAACAGTTTCGCCCAAACCGGCAGCCCTTGTGGTTTTTTGAAATCGTCCCAAAGTCCCATAATAAAAATAATCGTACCACCTAAAATAATACCGCGTAAACTGTGCAGCGTACCGGAGGGAAATTGCGTAGTAAAACGTACTGCCAGTAAAGCCGCCACTAGCCCGATAAAAATACCGCAACCGCCTACCACCGGCACAGCGTTCGCATGTTTTTTAAGTCCGCCGGGTTTATCCAAAAGGCGGTTTCCTATACATCGGGACAGCCAAGGCAACACCGCAAATGTACACAAGGCGGCGGCCCCCAAGCTTAAGAGATAAAAGACAAAAGTACCCATAATATTTATAATATCATAATAGGGAGAACGATATGATTAAACAAATTTTAACATTTTCTTTAGCCGTTTTTCTTTGTGCATGTGCGGGGGGGCAAATCAAACAACTGCCGCCGGAAGCACGCGCCGTCAAAAAAGTAGATTTCTTTGCCGCCGGGCACACACAGGCCGCGTTTAAAGTAACGGGGACATTAAATAACGCCGGGCTGGAGGGAGTTCTCATTATTAAGAAAATAGGGGAAGAAGATTTTGATGTCTCCGTACTGACCGGCGGGGCCTACCGCGTTTTACAGGCGACCGCTACGCCGGACGCTATTGCATACCGTTATTTATTTCCGGATGCCGATACTCCGCTAATTCGCGGAAGAATTACCCAATTTCTCAACTTGCTTTTATTTGACCCCGGCTTATACCAACGCCGCCGCGTAACTAAAGAAGGACAAATGCTGGCCTACAAAGCAAAAACCGCTACCGTACACCTGCTCTACAGGGCGCAAGATGTTTATCCCTATGCCGCTAAAACCATTACGATGCTTAATACGGCTGAATTATTTTATGATGAATACGCCCCGGCCAATGAAACTAATTCCGTGCAAGTACCGCACGAACTGGTATATAAAGATGGGAAAATAGAAGTAACGCTTGCGCTGATTAGCTTGAAATAACCGAAGGGTTTACGCGGCTTTCCGGCGTAAAATAAGAGAAGTCACTAACGGGTAACACGCCAGTAATACGATTTTTACAACGAGGGAACTGCCTGCTATTTGGTTGATAGCCACCGTTACCGCAGCCAACACCGCTAACGCGGCTAGTTTTTTATATTCATACGAAATAGGATACACCCGTTGTGTAAAGCAGAAAAGCGCTGCTGCCATGGCCGCATAACTTAATAAAACCGCCCACCCGGCTCCCAAAATACCGATGTGCGGCACAAGCGTCAAATTAGTAGTAATACTGACCGCCGCCCCTAAAAGAGTAATCCACAACAACACGCGCGTTTTTTTGGTTAGCACCGGGCCGACCATAAAATTGACGTACAACCCGTAACAAAAATACCCGCCAAGTACAAACGGAATTACGGACATCCCTTTCCAATACGCCGGGGCAATCAAATGAAAACTGCCCAGCAAATTGCTTTGAATAATATCCGGCATTAAGAAAATAAGTCCCAAAAGCACCCAACTTGCCAACGCCGCAAAACAGGAAAGCACCCGCGCAAAGGTATCTTTGGCATCTTCGTCCTTGGCGTGTGCCAAGAAAAAGGGCCGCCACGCCTGGTCAAACATAGAAACAATCAGCATCATAAAAACACCGATTTTAAAATTTGCCTGATAAATACCCACTTGTTCCGGCCCGGCCAAGTGTACCAAAATAGGCTTATCTATTACGCTGACAAATAAACTGGCCAGCCCCGACGGTACAAACGGCCACGCAAACGATAGCATTTCTTTTTCCAATTTCCAATCAAAAGAAAAGGAATAATTTTGCTTTAATTCACTATATACAACGGGGGAAAGTAATAATAAAGAAGCCAGCGAAGCAAAAATGTTGGCCCACAAAATAGAGGCGATGCCTTTATGCAGTACCGCAATAAAATAGATGTTTCCCAACACATTTACTACAATAGACGCCGTCCGTACCCCGGCAAAATACCACGCCCGCCTTTCCAAACGAAGTTTGGTAAAAGGAATCATATTGAGCACATCTAAAAATAAAATTACGGCAGCGAGTTTAAGTAAATATCCGGCTTGCGTGGTGATACCTATTAGCCGGGCCGCGGGTTCGTTTAACAACCAAAGTAGCCCGCCCAACACGGCCCCGTTTATAAGTACGCCATAGAAACATTGACGGAAAACTTTATTTTTATCCGGGGCGTCGCTGGCAAAGCGCAGATAACTTTGGTCCATCCCGAAAAGAAACACCACATTAAACAAAGCCACGGCCGCAAAAACCGTGGCAATAATACCGTATTCACCGGGGATAAGATAATATGTGTAGAACGGCACCAGACAAAAATTCAGCAGCCGCGCCAGCACCGTGGAAGTGCCGTACACAAGTGTTTCTTTGCCTAACCGTTTAATATCTTTTGCCATAAAAAGGCCCGCGCGGTGTTAAACCGCGCGGGATAATTCTCTTATAGTTTTACAAACAAGATTTCCATAAGTTTTTTGAAGTTAACTTCCGCTTTTTTAGATTCGCGGATGGTCTGCTCGTGTGAAAGCGGCTCTTTTTCAATACCGCAAGCCATATTGGTTATAACCGCCAATCCTAACACTTTTATACCGCATTGGCGCGCCACCAATACTTCCGGCACGACGGACATACCCACCACCGTAGCGCCCCATTTCTTGAACATTTTAATTTCGGCCGGTGTTTCAAAGTTGGGACCGGTGGTAGCCAAATATACGCCTTCCTTGGCTTTCATCCCAATTTTTTTACAGGCTGCCAGCGTAGTTTTGCGCATGGTTTTATCGTAGGCTTCGGATAGATCAAAAAACATCGGACCGAATTCCGGTTCGCGGCTGTTTCCGATAAGCGGGTTATTACACATAAAATTGATATGATCTTTAAGCACACACAAGGCGCCGGGGGGAAGTTGTTTATCCATAGAACCTACCGCTCCCGAAACAAGTAATTTTTCCACTCCCAACATTTTAAGCGTACGTACGGAGATAGCAAACTCTTTCATTTGATATCCTTCGTAAAAGTGGAAACGCCCTTGCATTACCACAATTCTTGAACCTTTATATTCACCAAAAATCAAATTACCCGCGTGCCCCGGCACCGTGCTTTGTAAAAAACCCGGAATAGAAGCATACGGCACAATCACTTTCTTTTCTAACGGCGGAATAGCCCATCCCAGCCCCGAACCGGCAATCAGTCCGATTTGCGGCTTAAAATTTTTTGTTTTCTTATTGATGAAGTTTACGGCTTTATTGATTAGTGCTAGTTGCGGCATAGAGTTTCCTCCTTACATTGTTGTCCGCTCGGGGCTGAACGCATTTAAAATGTGTTCAATACCTTGCGGCAAAACACATATCACGTCAAATCTTATACTATCAAATTTCGGGCTCTTTGCCTTCAAAAATTGCAGTGCAGCCAACGCCACCCGCTTTTGTTTTGTACGCGTCACGGCAGCCACCGGGCCGCCAAATGCGGTTGAGGCACGCTTTTTCACTTCCACAAACACAAGCGTTTTCTTGTCGTAGGCCACCAGGTCCAATTCGCCGCCGGGAACTAAAAAATTACGCGCCACAATTTGGTAGCCTTTCGCTTCTAAAAACGCGGCGGCTTGTGCTTCGCCTGCTTGCCCGGTTTGGCGAGTGGTCATAAGGGTAACTCCGGCACAGCCGCTAATTTATGCACCGGCGAAAAACTAAATCTATGTTCTTTGCAAGGGCCCAGTTCTCGCAACGCCTGCATATGTTTGGCTGTGCCATAGCCCTTATGTCCGGCAAAATTATAGCCGGGGTAAAGTTTATCCAGTTGTTCCATATAACGGTCTCGCGTGACCTTGGCAATAATGCTGGCTGCCGCAATAACAAGGGATTTAGCGTCTCCGTCTATTATGGGTTGTTGGCGCAAGGTTAACCCGGCCACCGGGTGCGGTCCGTCTATAAGCGCAACAGCCTGTGGAATATTTAAAAATTTTTGGCTGGCGCGACGCATGGCCAAAAAAGTGGCTTGCAGAATATTTAACTTATCTATTTCGGCGGCGGTAGCAAAGCCGACGCCGTATAGAACTTGTGAGTGGGTTAGCCGTTCAAACAGTTGGTCGCGTTTGCGGGCGGTCAGTTTTTTACTGTCGTTCACATCGGCAAAGGAAGGGGCGACTTCGTCGGGGATATAGCATGCGCACGCCACCACCGGGCCGGCCAGCGGGCCGCGGCCTGCTTCGTCTATGCCGATTAAGAGTGACGCCTCATAATTTTGGGCCTGTTTTTTATCAAAGCAAAATAACGCATTATCCTGCATGAAATTATTATACCAATATCGGCGGGAAAGCGGTTAATAAATCGGACGTTCTTTGACGGTAATGTTGGGGTCTTTCTTAAACAGTTCAACCGGCTTATAGATCAGCTGATTAAAAAAGAAGTCTTTCCCGCTAACGATGGGCGCACCCGCCGGCGTAGATAACGGAATAGATAAATTGAGGTTGACGCGCTCGTTAAACAGCGCCCCGTTTTTGGCCGTAAATTCCACACTGCGTAGTTCATTTAAGTGCAAATGTAAATTTTCCGGCTCGGCGTACTCATGCGGGGATACGCGCAGCCAAAGCGTTTTATCGTCGTTATACAAAGCTAACGCTTGGCCCTTTTTATCATAAACGGCTGTCAGCGGTTTGCGTATGTTTTTATCATACAACAAGTAGGTATATAACGAAGCGATATCACCACCTATCGGCGCAGTAAAACCGTATACCGGGTACACTTTTTCATCAATTTTAACCACCGAGCGTCCGTTCACATGCCGGATGGGGAAATCTTCCATCGGATTGGGGGACATACTCCGCTCAATGGACAAAACGAGTTGCCCTTCGCTAAAGTTATCAGCTGTTAATTTGCCGATATTAGAAAGATAACGCACCCGAAACGATTTTTTGGGCAGCATCAAATGAGGTTTGTCGGCAAAAACCGCGTGGGACAAAACAAATTTATTTTGAGATAAAAATTGTAAGCGTTTAATAAACTGTAGTTCCATATCCCGGTTATGCAACGAGCCCACCCGCTTAAACAGAACATGTAAATGGGGGGAAACTGCCCCGAAATTTTTGGAATAATACTGCCGGGCAAAGACGGCAAAAAGGTCGTGGTCGCCGTAGCGGTCTTGTAGGCGCCACATTTTTTCCAACGCGTTTTCCACGTCATCTCTTTTAGCCGTACACTCCGAATCTAAAATACTTTTTACCATTTGCACCGGCGAACGCGGCATCATTTGCTCTTTGAGGTTGTTTAACAAATTGCGGTTTATATCACAATTTACTTTCAAATCGTTCAACAGATCACGGGAAGTTTGTACATTTTTGATGGTGGATAATTGCTGGTCTATCCGGTCCAAATTTTGCATAGCTTGCCGTTGGCGGTTTAAGGCCCGGGCGCTTTTAGCCGTTTTGGAAAATTTGGAAAATTTAGGAAACCGTTGTGCATCAGCCGGGGTAAAAAGTAACCCCACAAATAGACAAGTTGCGACGGGAAATAGAAAAATTTTCTTCTTCATGCCTTTAGTATATAAAACCGAACGACTAAAAAAAAGGGTCAAAGGACCTAGTCGCAATTAGGCCTTTAGGTACATTGTAGCATTTATGCTAGAGACGTAAAAATACCCCCGCACCGGGCGGGGGGGAAAAATGAGTCTAAAATATTTTTTTAAAACTTATGGCATTCTGAACATATGGTACGGCCCCCAAGAACCGACCTCGGTAGCTCCAAAGAATTTATTGCAAAAACCGACATTTTCGCCTGCTTCTTCACAATAAATTTCTCCGGGGCGCGTCAAACCTGCTGCGTGTGAAGGATTTGACCGAGCCGTCCCTACAAACCCACTATATTGATACTCTCCGTCGGCGAACATAGCAGCCACGGCATCTTCGTTAAGAACAAGTATATATTTATTGTCCTTCACACAAGCATCATGAAGACCTAATGAAGACGCTAGTGAAGAATCCTGCGTGCAAGGAAATTCTAAGTCCAATGCCGTAAATGTAGTTGGCAAGCGGTTTGTTTCCGTATAAAATGCTAGTTGGGCAGTAAGCAAACTTTTCGTAAGCGTTTGGAGTTCCGCGGTGCGCGATTTCCACACGGCTTTTTTGTATTGCGGTAAGGCAATAGCGGCAAGTATGCCGATAATTAAAACGACCACTAACAATTCAATGAGCGTAAAGCCCTTTTTACAGCTGTTTGTTTTCATAGTAGAGTTCTCCTTTTCTTCCAATTAGTTATTTACCGGCGGTGGCTGTTTTTGCCTTCGTGGCGGCAGCGCGGGCTTCCTTTTCCTTTAAGCTGGCTTTGATAAGCCCGTCAAACAAAGGATGCGGGCGCATCGGCCGCGAGCCAAACTCCGGGTGGAATTGTACGGCGATAAAATACGGGTGATCCGTGCGTTCCACAATTTCCGGCAATACACCCTCATGCCAGCCCGATACGTTCAGCCCCACATCTTGTAATTGTTTTACATAGTTGGGATTGAGCTCGTAGCGGTGGCGGTGGCGTTCATCAATGCGGTCTTTGCCGTATAACCGGTGCGCGAGCGAACCGGTTTTGAGGTCCGCCGAATAGTTCCCCAAACGCATGGTGCCGCCTTTGTAAACGACGTTTTTTTGTTGGGGAGTTAAATCTACCACCGGGTCCTTGGTGGTCGGGTCAAATTCGGTAGAGTTGGCGTCGTGCAGACCGCACAAATTGCGTGCCGCTTCCAGCACGGTGCATTGCATCCCTAAACAAATGCCCAGGAAAGGCACTTTGTTTTCGCGCGCATAGCGAACGGTGTTGATTTTCCCTTCTACTCCGCGCCCGCCAAAGCCGCCGGGTATTAAAATGCCGTCTGCGCCTTTTAACGCTTGGGAGACGTCATCTTTTTCGGTATTGATATACACCACTTCCACGCGCGCGTCGTTATTCATACCGGCATGGCGCAACGCTTCGTGAATAGATTTATACGCCTCTTGAAATTCCGCATATTTACCCGCAACGGCGATTTTGACCGATTTGGACGGATTCATCGCGCGGTCAAAAAATTCAAATTGTTTCGGGTCCACTTCTTGCGTGGGGGTTAAGCCGAGTAAGGAGATAATCTGTTTATCCACCTGTTGTTTATAAAACATTTCCGGCACGTGATAAATAGATTTTGCGTCCATACACTCAATCACCGCTTTAGCCGGCACACTGCAGAAAAGGGAAATCTTTTCTTTTAATGCGTCGCTAATGGGTTGCTCGGTGCGGCAGATGAGCATGCTGGGCTCAATACCGAGTTCACGCAATTTATTGACGGAGTGTTGCGTCGGTTTGGTTTTAAGCTCTTGCGCTACCGCAATGTAGGGCAGCAACGTCACGTGTACGCAAATTACATTTTGCGGACCTTTTTCCAAACGTAACTGCCGGGCCGCTTCCAAGAACGGCAGCGACTCAATATCACCCACCGTACCGCCGATTTCAATAATGCACACGTCGGCATCATTTTCCAAAGCGGTAAAGCGTTTTTTGATTTCGTTGGTGATGTGCGGGATGACTTGTACCGTCGCACCTAAGTATTCGCCGCGGCGTTCTTTATCAATAACCGTTTGATAAATGCTGCCGGCCGTATTGGTGTTGGCACGGGTCATATTGACGTCCAAAAAGCGTTCGTAGTGGCCTAGGTCCAGGTCGGCCTCTGCGCCGTCTACCGTCACAAACACTTCACCGTGCTGGTAGGGGGACATCGTACCGGGATCCACGTTAATATAGGGGTCACACTTAATCATATTGACCTTAAGGCCGTTTAATTGCAGTAGTTTACCGATACTGGCACCGGAAATTCCTTTCCCTAAAGAACTCACAACACCACCGGTAATGATGATGAATTTAGACATATGGTCGTCTCTCCTTAATATAATTAATAAACGCCTTCCGCTAGGGGGTTAGGCGCGGTGTTTCAAATAGTACGCTTCGGCAGCGGCTAAATCTTCGGCGGTATCTATGGCCGGGCCGGAGGGGGCAATTTCGGCACATTTAATAACCATCCCGTCCTCTAATGCGCGTAGTTGCTCAAGCCGCTCCAATTTTTCTAACGGGCTTTCGGGCAGTTTAACAAACCGCTCCAAAGCCGCACGACGATATCCGTAGATACCGCAATGGTGCCAATACGGCGCACGCAAATTCTCTTCGGTTTTTTCCCGTTTGTACGGCACACGCGAGCGCGAAAAATAAAGCGCGCGGCCATCTTTGGCCAGCACGGCTTTAACGATATTGGGGTTATCCACCTGTTCATCATCCGCACGCGCGAAGGCGGCCGTGGAAATATCGCAAGACGGATCATTTTTTAATAAATTGGCTACAGCAAGCACCGTTTCTGTTTGGATAAACGGTTCATCACCCTGTACGTTAATAATCAGGTTTTCGGGGCGGTTTTGCGACGCTTCAAACACACGGTCGGTACCGCTTTTGCACGCTTCGCCGGTAAGTACCGCCCGGGCGCCGAATTTAGCACACGCGTCTACCACCAGTGGCTCTTCGGTAGCAATAAGCACGTCGCCAAGCCCGGTATTTTTACACGCTTCGTACACGTGCTGAATAACCGGTTTACCGCAAAGAGGTTTTAAAATTTTGCCCGGCAGGCGCGACGAGCCGTACCGTGCCGGAATAACAATTAGTACTTCACTCATGCTAAAACTCCTTCAATTTCTTTACGCGAGGCGGTTGCCGTACCCGACTTTCCTACCACAATGCCGGCGGCGTAATTAGCCAGCACAGCGGCTTCTTTTAAATTAGCCCCGACGGAAAGTGCCAAGGTAAGTACGGAAATAACCGTATCTCCCGCCCCGGTAACGTCATACACTTCGCGCGCGGTGGCTTTAACGGTGTAGGGCTTTTTGGCGCCTTTCTCAAACAGACTCATTCCTTCGGCGCTGCGGGTAATTAAGATAGAGTCGGCATTTAACATTTTTAAAATCTTATTACCGATACGCTCTATTTCCGCTTCGCCGGATTTGGGAGTTTCGGCTACGCCCTCCCACGCTTCTTTGGTATTGGGGGTCATGCAAGTTATATTTTTGTACTTAGCGAAATTGTCAATTTTCGGGTCCACGCATACCGGGATATTTTTTTTGCGGCAAATGGAAATAATTTGCCGGATATTGTGGTCGCTAAGCATACCTTTGCCATAGTCGGATAAAATCACGCCGTCGGCCCCTTTTACCGCATTTTCAAAATTCCGCATGCACGTATTGGCAATAGCGGGGGAAATCACTTTTTTACTTTCGCGGTCAAAGCGGACAATTTGCTGTTGCTCGGCCATCACGCGTATTTTTTGCGTGGTGGGACGGTCCAAATCTTCGGGGATACCGTTTACATTGACTCCGTTTTTGCGCAAGAAATCTTTTAACACTTCGCCCCCTAAGTCAGACCCTACGACGGAAATCATCACCGGTTTAGCATCTAACGCGGCTAAATTGACCGCCACATTTCCCGCTCCGCCGGCCACAAAAAATTCCCGCTTCACATCCACAACCGGTACGGGGGCTTCCGGCGAGATACGGCTGACACTGCCTTTAATAAAGTGGTCCAACATCACATCACCCACTACAATAATTTTTTTGCCTTTAAATGCTTTTAAAATAGTTTTCAAACGGCTGGTTTTGGGTTGCATTAGCTGCCTCCTCCTTAGGGGGATACTTCATTATATATTTAATTATACTTATATTCCAACAATTCTCCGCTGACACTGCCGATAAAAACCTCGGCTTTCATTTTAACAGGCAATTTCCGCTCGTCGTCAGTTACCCACACGCGCAAGCTTTTACCCTTGCTAACAAAAATACCTTCCCCGCGAAACTGCGGCTCTACTATAATACATTTAAATTTGCCGGCCGGCGTTTTGACTGTTTCGCGCCCAACGATTTTAACTACAAGCGGGTATTTTTCTTCCCGGTTTAGGATATCAAATACTACGTCTTGATTACCCTGCAACGCTTGTGCGCGCACAAAATAAAGCGACGTTAACAAATCTTGCACCGGTTGTAAGATTTCTCCCGAAAAAGCGCGCTTGCCCGATTTTTTAGTTACTTCTCCGTGGTAAGTATGCGTATCATAATCAAAAATCACCCACTCATCCCGGCGGTAATTACCCTCACGCAAACTCTGGCTGTACCCTAATGAGTAATGGTTGTTGGCGTCCAGCCATGACAAATTAATATCACGCACTTTAAAGACTTTATCAATTACCGCGGCCGAAAAAGCCGATGTTTGTAAAAGATAGGCTTGCCTTCCGTTAACTTCCACTATTCCCCGGTTTTTAATGTAAGCGGTACCTACTCTGACAAAGGAATAATATAGCCCGTATTTAAGCTGCTCGCCTTTCCACGCGGCAGAAAATTGTTTGTCCGAAGAAGGCACTAACCCGGCCCATGGATTGAGCGCGCGTCCCTTCAACGAGATAAGGGTTTCGTCTTGAAAAACGGCTTTGTCCGGCACGGGCTTCATCGGTTCTTGCGCGGATTCTTCCGAAATGGATTTTACAGCCACCGCCGGTTGTGCCGGTTGCGATGCCGGAGAAACAGTAGCGGGTTGTTTCTCGGGAACCGGCTGAGGGATAGGCGTATCTGCGGGTTGTACCTCTACCGAAACTGTCTGTTCTTCGGCTACAGCGGAAACGGTCGGTTGGGAAGCCCGGTGCCCCCAACAACCCGCACCTAGTAAACTGACCCCTATCAAAATGAGATACTTTTTCATACACGTTCTTCCGGATGCGCCGCTAAATAACGGTTGCCTTCCTCTTCCCGTTTCCAACGGTTGTGCGCCCATAGCCAAGACGCCGGATTTTGACGGAGCCAAGCTTCGTAATATCCTATCAATGTTTTCGTAAATTGACGCACATTGTCCACAGTATATTCTTTGGGGGGAAGAACCGGGTCATAAACGGTGCAAACCAGTTTTCCGTCCTTTTCGCGCAAAACATTAACCGGAAACACCGGTACTTGCGCTTTAATCGCCAACAAAGCCGTAATCGGCGCAAAAGCCGCCGTACGCCCCATAAACGAAAACCACATTTCACCTGAAATGGTGTTCTGGTCAAACAAAATACCCACCATGTGTTTGCGCCCAATCCAACGCCTACACGTAAAAAAGGGTTTGTCTTCGTGATTACTGTAAAGCGTGGTACCGGAAAAAATATTGCGCAAACGGTTGATTTCTTCGTCCACATACGGGTTATCTACCCGCTGGGCAAGCACCGCTTTTTCAAACCCGTAGGCCGAAGCCGCCAACCCAAACGCTTCCCAGTTGGTAAAGTGACCGATATGAATAATCCCGCCCGTAGTGCCTTCGGCTCGGCGCAATTTTTCTATGCCTTCTATACGGCAGTGTTTCTTAAATTTTTCCACATCCATAGCGGAAAGTTGCAAAAACTCCGCCATAATAACACCCATATTACCCCACGATTCTACGGCAATCCGGCGGGCCTGTTCGGGCGATTTTTCAGGAAAAGCGCGTTGAATATCACTAACAGTACGACGAAAACGACTGCGCAAAATAAAACGGGTAGATCCTACTAAATGACGACCCAAGGTAACCGCTAACCGGTACGGCAGCACGCTTACCAGCACGCATACGACTTTGAGAGCTACGTATTGAATATAATGGAGTGGGGTCTTTTTGAAACGGTCTTTAGCCATATTTTCATTATACAAATTTTAACAGAAGTAAAAAAAACGTAAAAAATGTGCGGAAAATGTTAAAATGTATAAGATATTTTTAATTAGGTATGCATTATGGATTTAGCAAACATAAAAGAACTTTTGGAACACAATTGCTTGGGCCGCGCGGTCTTGTGGACTACTTCTAAATTTTACGGTTTGGGAGTAGCACTTCACCAAGGACTGTATAAAAAGGGGTGGAGGGCTGTGCAAAGTGTCAATTCCCGGGTAGTGTGCATCGGCAACATTACCGCGGGGGGAACCGGAAAAACAACGGCCGTTTTATTGGCGGCTACCACCCTGGCAAAAGCCGGGGTACGCGTAGCGATTGTCTCGCGGGGATATAAACGGCGGCAAAAAACCGACAAACCGGTCGTCCTGTTTGATAACCCGGAAACGGATTGGCGCTCAGCGGGAGACGAACCCTTCATGATGAGCCGCATCCTCAGCCAATACAAAGTGCCCATTGTTATTTCACCCAACCGTACCGCAGCCGCTACCGAGGCCTTGCGCCGGTTTAAAAGCCAAATTATTTTATTGGACGACGGGCTGCAACATTTGCGTTTGCACCGCGATGCCAATGTTATTTTAGTAGATGCTAAAAATCCTTTTGGTAATTATCACTTATTGCCCTACGGCATTTTGCGCGAGCCGCTTAGTGCCTTTAACCGGGCCTCTTTAGTAGTGCTGACGCACTGCAATCAAGTGGATGAACGGATGTTGGAAGATATCAAAGATAAAATACGCGAACAAAACGACGAAGTAACTATCTTGGAAAGCATCCACGAGCCGGAGTACTATATGGATATTTGCTCGGCCCGGCAAGTAGCGTTAACGGATATTAAAGGGCCGGTGGCGTGTTTCAGCGCACTGGGCAGCCCGGAAACTTTTGAAAACACGTTGGAAGGGTTAGGACTGGAACTGAAACAAAAATGGCGCTTTGCCGACCATCAATACTATACCGAAGAGCACCTTCGCACCTTTGAGCAAACCCGCGGTAATTTGCCGCTGATTACCACATTTAAAGACTTTGTTAAGTTCCCCGATAATTGGCGGGATATCCTTAAAAAAGATGTCTACGTATTGTCAATCAATTTAAAAATACGGGGCGGGGAAAGCGAAATGGATAAATTTATGGAAGCACTCTATCCCGGGTTTTCCAAGATAAAAAACGGTTGATTTAAGCAGCTGGTATAGCGCAAAACGCCCCGGGCTTTTAGCCGGGGCGTTTTTACTTCCTTATGTGCCACCGATTGTTTGATTAAAAGAAGTCGTCAAGCACGTCTCCGCCCTCATCAAAGAAGGGGGACATATCTGTGTCCGCGCCTGCATCATCACCGTATTGGACGCTGTTACTTTTTACGGTTTTGTCTAATTTTGCTCCGAATTTTTTTTTGGCCAGTTGTAAGATGGCTTCCGGATCCTTAAGTTCTGAAAAATAGACCGTTCCCGCAAAGTCATCTAATTCTATAATAGCAAGACGGTACTTTGCCGCCACCATACTTAACGCTTTCTTCGCATCATCAGTTAAGAAATAGTAAGGTCTCTCCAGTACTACCTCTCTAAACTTCTGTAAGGTCAAATCAGCAGCAGCGAGCAAGTTAGCGCAATTGCTCAAATTATAGGTTGACGCTGCCCACGCAATTTTGGCTTGAGTTGCTTTATCAAGCGATACGCGGTGATAAAACATTTCTTGCATTTCGTCGTTTAACCCATCTACGTACTCTCTTATGAGTTTATCTTGATTTGCCCCATAAAACAAGACCTTATCCCAATCAATTTCCACGCCATGTTCTTTACGAGCGGCCTCGCTGATCATATTCTCAATAATGCCATTGAAATACCCTTGTTGAACGGCGGGCGGCAGTCCGTAAATTTTATCCTTTGATATTTTAGGAACCTTCACCGTTAGTGTGGGTACTTTGTCGGCTTTGTTAGCCATAGCGTACTGTTTGGTTTTTCCAAACATTTCTTCGGCTTTGATCAAAACCTCCTCTGCTGTAAGAGCACGATCCCGGACGACTTGCGATAATTCACCCACCTGTTTAAGGTTGAGATGGTATTTTCCAATCGCCATATCCATAGCGTATCTGATCTTCGGCGTATCTCTAGGATCAATCTCGTACGCTTTCATTAACTCCGAACGATAGACTTTTGCTTCTTCTTCCACCAAGTCAATCAGCGCATTAGGGAGTAATTCCGGATGTTTCGACGCGAAATAAACTACTTGCGCTTGCGTGGTTTTATCAAGAGAAGTGAGGTGATAAAACATCTCCTGCACCGCCTCATTTGAATTTTCAACGTAATCTCTCAAAAACGTTTCTTGAGCTTGCCCGGTAGGGAATTCCGCCCAGTTGACCTCTTTGCCCGTTTCTTTGGCAAGAAGTTCTTTGACAGCCGTCTCAAATTTAGCTTGTTTCACAACACCCAACGGCATTTTGGCAGTCTTGTCGGCAATCCGGAGTTTTACCCAAGCTATATTGTAGTCGGTTCCTTCCTTGGCTCTGTATAGAATATCCGCTTTATCTGCTTGACTAAGAGCGCTTGCGTCCAACAATTCTTGGACCCGCTCATCAAATGTCTTGTAGACCGGTTTTTCAACCAGCGTAGGGATTTCTTCAGCGTTATTACTCATGGAATAGTATTTAGTCGGGTTGGGCTGAAACTTTTTCCCGGCAGCCGGGGCAATAGCGGGACGGGTTCCCGTTCCCACGGATTTGTTTATTTGTTCACCGGCCGGTTTAGCAAGGTTGACTGCAGTTCCATTTACGCTGCCA
>JAGCMD010000079.1 GCA_017646765.1 Elusimicrobiaceae bacterium
GTTCCGTACGCACCGCTTCCATAATATTTTCCGCTTCCGTAGTTTTGCGGGTTTCCATCGTTTTGCTGTACCGCGGCAACACAACAGCCGCCAATATACCGATAACGATAACAACAATTAACAACTCCGACAGGGAAAACCCTTTCTTATCGTGCTTCATGTTTTATACTCCCGTTTTTAGCTCAGCGGGGGCAGGGCGATCTCCTGCCCCCGTTTTCCTAACTATCTGGAGGGACAGTAGGAAAAATTTTTATGCAATCCAACAAGGCTTTAGGGCCCTTTGCAACCGCTTAAAGGGTCACTTAATAAAGTTCCTTCGCATTTATCGTAGCAAAAAAAAAAAATAAGTCAAGGAAAATTTTACCGATAAAAAAACGGCCCAAAAAGGAAACAACCTCAACCAACCCCCGGCGCAGCCGGGGGTTTTCACCACATGCAAAAAACTCCCCGGGCGAATTGCCCGGGGAGTTCTTTGCCAAATTTTCAACAGCTTACAAACCCGCTAGCTCGTCAAGCCAAATTTGGGCCGTTGCATCACTGGGCATACGCCAATCCCCGCGAGGAGAGAGTCCCACGCTGCCCACTTTGGGCCCGTCCGGCAGACACGAGCGTTTAAATTGCTGGGCAAAAAACCGGCGGAAAAACACGGCTAGCCACTTCTTAATAACCGGGGTTGTAAATTTTCCCTTAAACGCATATTGTGCCAAGTATAAAATTTTAGCGGGGCCAAACCCGTTACGCACAAAATGATATAAAAAGAAATCATGCAGTTCATACGGACCGACGAGCTCTTCCGTTTTCTGTGCGATTTTTCCTTTTTGGGCAGGCAACAGCTCCGGGCTGATCGGGGTAGCCAGTACATCTTGCAACACCCGTTTGACCGCCACTTTCTCTTGTGCACTTACCCATGCCACCAGCGAACGCACCAAGGTTTTGGGCACGCCCGCGTTCACGCCGTACATGGACATATGGTCCCCGTTATACGTAGCCCAGCCAAGTGCGAGTTCGGACAAATCCCCCGTCCCTATCACAAGCCCGCCCGTGCTGTTAGCCAGGTCCATCAAAATTTGTGTGCGTTCACGCGCTTGTGCGTTTTCGTAGGCGGCATTTTTTATTTTTTCATCGTGACCGATATCCTTAAAATGTTGCAAACACGCTTTTTTAATATCTACTTCGCGCCATGTAATACCCAAATTTTTCATCAGAGCGAGTGCATTTTGATACGTCCGGTCCGTCGTGCCAAAACCGGGCATCGTTACGCCGATGATATTTTTGCGCGCCCAACCCAACTTATCAAATGCGCGCACCGTCACCAGTAACGCCAGCGTGGAATCTAACCCGCCGCTAATGCCGATAACCGCCGTTTTGGCATGCGCCGCCGTTAAACGCGTAGCTAAACCGGCTACTTGAATATTAAAAATCTCCCGGCAATTCTCCTCCAAATTTTCCCCTTGCGCTACAAAAGGCAATGGCTCTACGGCCCGCGTAAGCGCAAACGGTTTTTGCGCGGAAGGCAACCCGCTTTCTATCACCCGATACGGTTCTGCCGTCTCACAAGCACTGTCCGTGCGGAACGTACTGTTAGCGGCACGTTCGGTGCGTAAACGCGCAACGTCTATTTCCGTACTGACTAGTTGTGCCTGCGTTGAAAAACGCTGCGAGTGTACCAAAAGCGTGCCATTTTCGTAAATGAGCGCATTGCCGTCAAACACAACGTCCGTCGTGGATTCGCCCAAACCACACGAAGTATATATATAACCGCACCGGCACCGCGCGGATTGCTGGGCCACCAGTTGCCGCACATAGGCGTGTTTTCCCACCAACGCATCACTGGCTGATAAATTACAAATCACATCTGCCCCTTGTAAAGCGGCGAACGAAGAAGGCGGCAGGGTCGCCCAAACATCTTCGCAAATTTCCACCCCCACGTTGGCTCCGGCCACTTCAAACAATAAATCCGTTCCGGCCGGAACAAGTTGACCGCATAACTCCACTTCGTCGCCGTTCCAATCTAACGCAGAGGCAAACCAGCGTTGCTCGTAAAACTCACCGCTGTTAGGCAAATAGGTTTTGGGGACAACGCCCAAAATTTCTCCCCCGCAGCAAACAACAGCCGCGTTTAATAAAACATTTCCCGCACGCACCGGAAGCCCGACTATAAAAACTATCTTAAGTTGACAGGTACGAACCAGCAAATCGGCCAACGCTGCTTCGGCCGCCGATACCAGAGCCGGTTTTAAAAACAAATCGCCGCACGTATAGGCCGTTAAAGAAAGTTCCGGAAATACAACCAATTCCACCCGTTCTTTGACCGCTTCGCGCAATAATTTTTCGGCTTGCGCCGCATTAAACACCGGGTTTGCCACTTGGACGGCAGGTACAGCCGCCGCTACTTTTAAAAAACCATATTTATCCATATTTTATCCTCCGGGTATTGCTCTTTTATATTGTAGTAATTCCGTTGTCATTTAGCCACCGGATAGCCGGCCCTTCGCAAACAGCATTAAAAATTTGTTCCATAGGCCCCTTTATTATTAGTATACTATTTACAGACCGGGAGAGCCCGCTATGGATTTATCCGTTATTGTGCCTGTATTTAATGAGAGCGAAGTCTTGCCGCAACTGCGCGCACGGCTGGAGCCTGTTTTATCCTCCTGCACACCCGATTATGAAATTTTGTTTATAAACGACGGCTCTACCGACGGCACTTTACCGTTACTTAAAACGTGGGCCCACCAAGACAAACGTATTAAAATTATCTCGCTTTCACGCAATTTTGGCAAAGAAGCCGCCGTTACCGCCGGCTTAGCGGCCGGCTCCGGCAGAGCCGTCATTATTTTAGATGCCGATTTACAGGACCCGCCTGAACTAATTCATGAATTTTGGAAAAAATTTCAGGAAGGGTATGACAATGTCTATGGCGTGCGTGAAAACCGTTCAGCCGATTCTTTTTTAAAACGCACATCCGCCCAGGCCTTCTACAAATTTTACAATCGCTTGTCTAATTCTTCCATCCCCTATAACGCCGGAGACTACCGGCTACTCAGCCGCCGCGCGGTCAACGCCGTGTTAGCCCTTCCCGAGAGAGAACGGTTTATGAAAGGGCTTTTTTCGTGGGTGGGATACAAAAGTGTAGCGGTGCCTTTTACGCGTGAAAAACGAGCCGCCGGGAAAACCAAATGGAGTTATTGGAAATTGTGGAATTTTGCCTTAAACGGACTGACGGCTTCTACCACCCTGCCACTTAAATTGTGGACGTATTTTGGGCTTGTGATTTCCGCAGCGTCTTTTTTATTTGCGGCTTGGACTGCCTACAAGAAAATAGTGTTTGGCAACCCGGTCAGCGGATATACTTCCATCATGGTAGCGATTTTATTTTTTAGCGGAGTGCAGTTAATTTCGCTAGGTGTTATCGGCGAATACCTAAGCCACATTTTCCACGAAGTTAAACAGCGCCCTGCTTATTTTATTGACGAGAAAATAAACCTATGATTACACTGTTAGTTATTTTACTGATGCTTAGCTTTAATGCCCTCTTGGCCGCGTATGAAATGGCACTTGCGTCCATTTCCCGCACGCGCTTGTCGCTATTGGTGCAAAGTAAACAAACCGGAGCCGAAGCCGCTTTGTATATGAAAGACCATATGGAAGGCAGTTTGGCGGTCGTTCAAATCGGTATTACCTTAGTGGGCTCTATTGCCGCTGCATTTGGCGGCTCGGATGCAGGAAGCCGCTTTGCCCCGTGGCTGCGCGACCATTTATATCTCTCCCGCCATTTTGCCAATGCACTGGCTATGGTATGTGTAGTACTACCGCTTAGTTTTATCACCATTGTATTTGCCGAGCTTACCCCCAAAACTTTTGCCATTAAAAACAAAGAATTGGTCGTCTTAAAATTATCGCCCACTATGCGCGTGCTGTATGCGGTGCTTGCGCCGATTGTAAACGTTATGGAATCTATTGTGCGGGCATTAACCAAAAAATTCTCCCGCACGCCCGACCCCAAAGAAATGCAACGTACCGCCATGGAAGATTTGCGCACCGCGGCGGCGATTGCGTCTTCTTCGCGTTTGTTTGGCAAAACAGAAGAAAAAATTGTGCTTTCCAGCGCGCAGTTTTGCGTACGCAAAATACGTGAAATTCAAGTACCGCTTGAACAAGTTTATATGCTTAATGCCGACGATTCTATTGCCGAAACTTTCGTTAAAGCACATTTGGATATGCACACGCGCTTCCCCGTACGCGGCAACCCGGACGACCCACAAGATATTATCGGATATTTGAATTTTAAAGATATTTTCCTTTCCACCAAAGTCGCTTCCGGCTCTCCTACCACCGCGCGCAACATTGTGCGTCCGATTGTACGTTTGGAGGCCGATACCATCATTTCCGCGGCGCTGGAAAAAATGATGAAAAACAAACAGCACATTTGCTTAGTAACCGAGGAACAGAAAATTACCGGTATTTTAACGTTGGAAGATATTTTTGAAGAAATGGTAGGAGAAATTGAAGATGAGTATGATTTCTTCCCTGCCTACATCCGCCCCTTTGGTAACGCACTAGCCGCCAGCGCGCCGGCCAAAATGACCGATATTTTTGAACGCCTTGATTTACCCGTCCCGGCAGATGTAACCTCGTCCACCACCGTAGAACAATGGGTTATTCAAAAGCTCGGGCACGAACCCACCAAAAACGAGAAAATACGCCAAAACGGAATTTTATTGGAAACCCGCAAGTTCCGCCGACACAAAATGATGGAAACGTTAATTACAAAAGCGGAGTAAAACTCCCCGAGTGTACGTCCGGGGAGTTTCATAACCAAAAATATTTTTATTTAAAACGGTTACCTTCGGTTACTGTAGGTAACACATTAAAAACAAAAATAACAATTCCGCCAATGATATTAATATACGGCAAGAATTGGATCACTTGCCACCAACCGGAACGGTTCGTATCGTGCAGACGGCGTGCTTGAATAGCTAAACTCGGTATAAATACTACGAAGAAAAAATAGAGTACCCAGATAACCGCGACGACCTTTTGAGCCGTCTCTTTTCCTTCCGATAGCAAACTCCCGGCCATTCCTACTGCGAACATAAAGATCATACCAATAATCCAGCTCCATAACAGCCACAACCAAAATTGTTTGCGTGTGGCACAACCTTTAAAATCAACGTAATGGTTTGTAATTACGTCTAAAAAATAAGTCTTCATCTTTTAATCTCCTTTTTGTTTAATTTATACCGCAAAATCATTATATAAAAAAACAAGTCAAGGGAAATTTTTTCAAACGGGAAAACACCCAACAAGGAACCATCCCCTTAAACAATGTCATACCCAAGGTGGCGGCGTGCAACGTGCGGCGTGCAGGATTCGGCACAAGTGCCATTTCCGCTAATAAATACGGCGTTCCCCGCTAATTTGTTACAATATCTTATATGAAGTTTGAACGCTTTATTGCGCTGCGCTATTTGTTGCGCCGGCAGGGGTTATTTGCCTTTATCACCACGCTTATCGGCGTGGCGGGGGTATCGGTCGGCGTGGCGGCACTCATCACTACGCTGTCGGTCATGAACGGATTTCAAACCGATATTAAAGATAAAATTATCGGGGCACAAAGCCATATTTTAGTTTTCGGACGGATGAGCCCCGAAACGTATGAGAAAAAAATTGCCCAAATCCGCGAACTTCCCCTCGTGCAAGCCGCGGCACCGCATATTTACGGACAGGGTATTATTACCTATGCCGGGCAAAGTTTGGGGCTCGTGGTGCGCGGGTTAGACCCCGAACAGGAAAAAAATATCAACACCCTTACATCTTCCATAACCGAAGGCTCCTTTACCCCCGATTGGGATAAAGACGCCCCGCCGCCGTTGGTACTCGGCACGGAACTGGCCGACAGTTTAGGGCTGGATATCGGCGACGACGTGGTACTTATTTCCCCGCAATCTATTTCTACCGGGGCAGGGATGTTTCCTAAAATGAAAAAATTTCGCATTAGCGGACTTTTACGCACCGGATATTACGAATTTGACCATACGATTGCCTACACCCTTTTGGAACACGCCAGCGATTTTTTGGGCCTTAAAAACGGTGTAACCGGTATTGCCGTTAAAGTACAAAACATGAACCAAGCCGAAAAAGTGGCCGACCAAATCCAAGAACTCATCGGATATAATTATTCCGTACGCACCTTTGCCCAAATGAACAGCACGCTTTACGCCGCACTTAAGTTAGAAAAAACCATGATGTTTATTATTCTTTTCTTAATTATCGGGGTGGCGTCTTTAAATATTGCCAGCAACTTAATTTTGCTCGGTACCGAAAAACTACGCGATATCGGCATCTTGCGCGCGATGGGCGCCAGTCCGTTGGCTGTGCGAAAAATTTTTATGTGGGAAGCTATGATTATTGCCACGTTGGGCATTGTGCTGGGGTTGCTACTCGCGTGTCTGCTGTGCTGGATTATTGCCACGTTTAACATTGTGGAACTGCCCGGCGATATTTATTACTTAACCAGAGTGCCGGTGCGTATGCAGCTATGGGACATTGTAGCCGTCATAGGCGGCAGTTATATGATTTGTTTTATAGCCGGTTTATACCCGGCAGTCAAAGCGTCGCGCGTCAATCCTACCGACGCCATACGCTATGGATGATACATGATTACACTGGAACACGTTACTAAAATTTATGGGCAGGGCGAAGAACATCTTTGTGTATTGGAAGATGTTTCGCTTACCTTGCGCCGCGGGAAATTTACCGTATTGCTCGGACCTAGCGGCTCGGGCAAAAGTACGCTGCTCAATTTAATTGCCATGTTGGATAAACCCACCAGCGGCAAAATTTTTGTAGACGGACAGGAAATTACCTCCCTAAAAAAAGAGTCGGCACGTTCCAAAGTGCGGCTTAAAAAAATGGGTTTTGTGTTTCAATTTGATGGGCTGCTTCCGGAATTTTCGCTTTTGGAAAATGTAGATATGCCTGCCCTGCTGCGCGGAAAACCCAATCCGCAAAAAGCGCAAGAATTACTGGAAAATTTAGGTTTAGGTGCCATGAGTCACAAACTGCCGGCTGATTTGTCCGGCGGGGAAAAACAACGCGCCAGCATCGCACGCGCGCTGCGCAACGAGCCGCCGCTCTTACTGGCTGATGAGCCGACCGGCAATTTAGACGCCGAGCGCAAAATACAGGTTTTTGAAGATTTCGCCCGTATGAGCCGGGAAGAAAAACTTACCATCGTTATGGTAACGCACGATACCCACGCCGCCGATTATGCCGACGATGTTTTTACATTAGAAAATAGACAATTGCGTAAGTTAAAATAGTTTTAAAGAAGGAGTTTGTTATGGAAATTATTGAAGTTAGAACTGGAATTACATTTATTTTTTTATTAGCGGTGGCGTGGTTTTCGCTACATAAATTTGCCAATAATCCGTTCAAAAAATTGCTGGATAAAGCCTCTAAAAACGATCCGGAAGCCCAATATCAAATGGGGCTTTTGTATCATTCCGGCAAATACGTGCACCGCAATTACCAGCAAGCGTTTTCTTGGTTTGTAACCGCTGCCCAAAACGGTCACGTGCGCGCTATGGTAGCGTTGGCCGGTATGTATAATGCCGGACAAGGTTGCGAAAAAAACCCCAAGCAAACTTTCAACTGGTATAAAACCGCTGCCGACACGGGTGATTTTGAAGCACGCGTTAATTTAGCCATTTGCTATTTACAAGGCATCGGCACTGAAAAAGATGACGCCGAAGGATTTAAAATTATGAAAGCCGCCGCCGACGAAAAAAGCCCCATCGCTTGCACGTTGGTGGGTAATTTATACGCACTGGGGCAAGGCACCGAACAAGACAAAAAGGCAGCCGTCAAATACTACCTGGCCGCCGCCAAACAGGGCGAGCCTTTTGCTAAAAGCAAACTGCAAGAATTAAAAGGAAAAATCTAAGAAGTCAGTTCTGCTCACACACAGCAAAAAACCTCCGGCATAACCGGAGGTTTAAATGGAGCGGGCGAAGAGAATCGAACTCTCGTCTCAACCTTGGCAAGGTCGCGTTCTACCATTGAACCACGCCCGCAAAAATCTCTACCTAGAAATTATAACAAATTATACTGCTTTGTACAAACTTATTTTTTGGACTGGCGCGTTGTCTTTTTTTGGGTGCCAGCTTTTTTAGCAGCAGTAGCTGTCGCCTTTTTAGGAGCACTCTTCGCGGCTGTAGAAGCAGCCTTTGGCTTAAGCAACACATCTGCAATCTTTTTTAAATACGGATTTTCTTTAACCGCCGCTTGCACGTTCGGGTTTTGGCGAACTTGCTCCAAATACGGATTGGCCCGAATAATCGCCAACGCTTCTTGCGGCCGTTCGCGGTAATACCGCACTGCCCGGCTAATAAGCAGGTGGCTCATAAACCGGCTGCCGGCTACCGCCCGAACCATTTGCGGATTCGCCAAAACAGCTTGTACCGTTTCGTTGGTAAAGAAATCGCGCATAGCCGCATCATCTTTAGTCAGTGCCTCCAACATTTGCGGATCTGCCAACAGCGGAGCCACATCATCCCGATCCAAAAAAGCACTAATCATAGGGTCTTTGCCCAGCAAATACTGCATAAGCTCCGGATCCGAGATATTAGAAGAAAAGTTAGTCGTCAACGCCCACGGCGCTGCACCAATAATTTCGTAATTTTTGTCGGTCATCGTCTGATAATTAAACCGACTGATAATCGGCAAGGTGGAGCCCAATTCGGTTACCATTACGCTGCGGTCCTGCCCTTCTTGCACTTCTACATAGGTAACATTTGCATTGGGATTAAAATCAGCTTCCGCCAGCGTCAACCCCTGTAGTTGGCCCGGGTCCAAAGCCGCTGTAAGATTTTCTGCTTTATTTTTGGACATTACCCAAAAAAGAAGCGTTATCACAAAGAGCACAGCCACCACGGCTCCGACAATTACCTCTAACCCCATTTTTTTACGGGCGGGCTTGAGCGGGGTCAGCTTTTCCTCTTCCCTATGGGCCTGCGAAACACCCGGCTGAGTCGTGCGGTATGTTTCCGGATTTTTAAGACGTTTGATAATTTCTTCTGTATCCATAATGTATACTCCGACAAAAACTGGGAAACATCCCAAACAATCAAGTATAATTATTATATGAAATCTGATACCCAACGTAAAAGGAGATAATCATGCAGAAAACTATTTTTTATCACGATACCGATTGCGGAGGCGTGGTTTATTATGGTAATTACTTAAAGTTTTTTGAAGAGGCCCGCACTTTATATATGCAAGAACGTGGTTACTCCGTGCCCGATTTGATGAAACAAGGCTTATTTTTTGTGGTCGCCCGGCAAGAGGTAGAATATAAGTACCCCGTACGCTATGGAGATATCATTGATATAGATACTAAAATTGCGGAAGTTTCCGACATCAAAATTGTATTTGAAAATACTATCAAAAATCAAAGCGGGAAATTATGCACCAAAGGAAAAACCACCCTCGTATGCGTCAATGCCCAAGGCATGCCAACTCCCATGGGGGTAAATGTTAAAACGGCCATGGCCCCCAATAATCCCTAATTTATATCTTGCCAATCAGACGCACAAAAAAGCGGGGATATTCTCCCCGCTTTTTCAACTGTATTTTTCTTAATTAAAATCAGTCCGACCTAATTTTTGTTGCAAGTAGGTCTTTAAGCCGGAAGGATCGCCGGAGTGCCCAAGAGCTTCTTGGAAACTGATTTTCTTTTGGATATACAAATCTCCCAACGCTTGGTTCATAGTAATCATACCCATTCCGGCGTTGGTCTGCATGGTAGAAAGGATCTGCTCTGCTTTACCGTCGCGGATCAGACTGCGCACAGCCGAGTTAGCCAGTAACACTTCCGCTGCCATACTGCGGCCGCCTGCCAAGTTCGGAATTAGCTGCTGCGAAATAATGGCTTCTAACACGAAAGACAACTGCGTGCGGATCTGCGGCTGTTGGTTTGGCGGGAACACGTCAATGATACGGTTAATAGATTGCACCGCGTCGTTAGTGTGCAACGTGGCAAACACTAAGTGCCCCGTTTCGGCCAACGTCAGACACGCTTCCATCGTTTCAATATCGCGCAACTCTCCTACCAGAATAATGTCCGGGTCTTCGCGTAAAAAGTGTTTTAAGGCAGCCGCGAAAGATTTTGTGTCGGCCCCCACTTCACGTTGGTTAACGATACTGCGTTTGTGTTGGTGCACGAACTCAATCGGGTCCTCTACCGTCATAATGTGGTTGCTTTCATTGATATTGAGGTAGTTAATCATGCTGGCAAGAGATGTAGATTTACCCGAACCGGTGGCCCCGGTTACGAGTACTAACCCTTTGTTAAGTTTCATGATGTTGTATACTACCGCGGGCAAGTTTAACTCTTCAAACGATTTAAATTCATTGGGAATGGAACGTAACGCCGCTGCAACTGCACCTCTCTGTTTGTATACGTTCACACGCAAACGCCCCAGCGCACGAAGCCCGATAGAGCAGTCCAACTCCAACGTATCTTCAAATGTTTGGCGTTGCTCGTCATTCAAAATAGAGTAAATAAGCACCTGTGCGCTTTCTTTAGTAAGAGGAGCAAACGGCGTCTGATACAAGCGGCCCTGAATACGAAGCACGGGCGGGACACCGACCGTTAAGTGAATATCGGAGGCATTTTTTGCCTTCATCAGTTTAAACAAATCGTCCATTGAAGCTTGCGGCAAGTTTTGTGTTTGTTCTGCCATAGTTTCCTCTCTGTTTATCCTTCTTTTTAAATTCGTCCTACTAAATCCAACGCAACATTATTAAGCGCGCCTGTTAATTGCCCGCGCACGGCATCCGCCTGGAACACATACACAATCGGCTCCATACGAGTCTTGGTCAATCTATATTTTACAATATATGTATTTTTATGCAAGGGTTCCACAGACCAAGAGGCTACATACCCTTGCGCTAAATTAGGTTGATACACCCGGTCAAAATAAGAGGCAATGGTTCCTTTATTGCCGGGTAATTGGTAATTTTGAACAGCCGAAAGCGCTTTGTCCGAAGCGGTAACCGGCTTGGGAGCGGCCGGCTTAGGGACCGCCGGTTTTTCCGGGGATGTAACCCTTGCCGTAGGCGAAGAAGCGACCTCCTGCGCAGAACGAACGGGCGGTTGTTGGGCGGCCGCAGTTTGAGCCGGAGCCTTTTGATCGGCCGGAACCCGGCGCGCCAAAGCACGCACCCCGCCAATTCCGACCAGTAATGCTACTCCCAATATAACAAGCGGAATTATCCAAACGGCCCGGCTGGATTTTTTAGCCGGTGTACGCGCTAGGAGTTGTTGTTCTAAAATAAAATCTTCTTGTTCGGGACGATTGGCAAACTGCCTCTTAATTTCACTCAGCGTTTTAACACGCGGACGTTTCGGCAACGGATATTGCGTGTCAACGGGATAAATCGGTTGCGTGGATAGAGCAGGCTCGCTTTGTCCGGAAGTTGTGGGCACTTCGCAGACCGTTTCCGCCGAAGCTTCCGGTGGGGGTACTAAATCCTGTACCGGCTGCTCTGCGGCAGGGGCAGGCGCCACCTTCGGCTGTTCAGCCGACGAGACTGCGGGAACCCGTTCCAAAATACCTTCTGCCACCGGGAACGCTTGCTCCAACGGTTTTTCTCCCACCGTTTGTGGGGCAGAAGCCGGCACCGATTGTGGCGGTTTCATTTCCGCAGCCGACAACGGCGGTAAATCAACCGTAGCAGCTGTTTCTTCATCTAATAGCGGTAACGTACAGGTAGAAATCGCCTCTATCTCCGGCTCAACAGGCGGGACTGTTTTTTCTTCGGCTGTTGCCGGTAGAGTTTTTGTCGTCTCTTTAGGAGCCGTTTCCTTTTTAGTTTGTTTTTGCGTCTGCGGACTTGATACGGAAACTTGCTCCTTGGGGGACTCAACAGGCTCTTTTGGTGTGACTTGTTCCGGGACCGGTTTTGTATGCACCGATTGAGGTGGAAGCACTAAATCTAAATCGGCATTTTCACGTGCTAACGCGACGGGGATAGGCGGCGTAGCAGGCGTTTTAACTTTAGTCAGACGCACGAAAGCCGGCTCTTGCTTTTTAGGACGTTTCGTTTTAACAAGTGCCGCGGTTGCAGCCGTACCGACCGGCGCCGGTTGCA
>JAGCMD010000080.1 GCA_017646765.1 Elusimicrobiaceae bacterium
GTTGGACCTCGTGGAAGAAGACGTACGCGAATTATTAGGTAAATACGATTTTGACCGCGACAACACCCCGATTATCCGCGGTTCTGCCTTGAAAGCTATTGAAGGCGACCAAGGCGAACTGGGCGAACCCAGCATCCACCGCTTAATGGAAGCGTTAGATTCTTGGATCCCCGAACCCAAACGCGAAACCGATAAACCGTTCCTCATGGCTGTGGAAGACGTATTCTCTATTACCGGCCGCGGTACGGTAGCCACCGGTCGTATTGAACGCGGTAAGGTGCACGTAGGCGATAACTTGGAAATCATTGGTTTCCGCGATACGTTGAACACCGTAGCCACCGGTATTGAAATGTTCCGCAAACTCTTGGACGAAGGTATCGCCGGCGATAACGTAGGTATTTTGTTGCGCGGTATTGAAAAGAACCAAGTAGAACGCGGTCAAGTATTGGCTGCTCCGAAATCGGTCAACCCGCACAAACATTTCATCGGTCAAGTTTACATCTTGAAAAAAGAAGAAGGCGGCCGCCATACCCCGTTAACTCCGGGTTATAAACCGCAATTCTATCTCCGCACCACTGACGTAACCGGCGAACTTTCTTTCAAACAAGAAATGATTATGCCCGGCGACAATGCGGAAATTGAAGTTAAACTTATTACCCCGGTAGCCATGGAAGAAGGCTTACGCTTCGCTATCCGCGAAGGCGGCCACACCGTAGGCGCTGGTGTAGTAACCAAAATTATTGAGTAGTAAAAAATTGTTTAGTTCACTTGGTGGGGGCACGTATAAAGTGCCCCCACAAAGGACTTTTTGACTAACAATTTCTGGGCGTGCTAAACGCCCCACGCTAATTAAGGATAATCAAGATGGCAAGTGAAAGAATTACGATCGCGCTAATCTGCACGCAATGCAAAAGCAGAAACTACTATCAAGTGCGCGGCAAAAAGAAGGAATATAAATTGGAAGTGAACAAATTCTGCAAAAAATGCGGAAAGAGCACTGTTCATAAAGAAGGAAAAGCTTCGTAAGATTTGTTGGGGGAGCGTCGGTTAACTGGTAAACCACCGGTCTCCAAAACCGGGACTGAAGGTTCGAGTCCTTCCGCTCCTGCCATGGTTTTATATAAGGATAATTCTATGAACAAAGCAATCAATTTCCTAAAGCAATCAATCGGTGAGCTTAAAAAATCTACGTGGCTTTCCCGTCAAGAAGTAGTGCAATCTACTTTCTTGGTGGCCATCGTGGTGGCGCTTGTGGCGCTTTATGTGGGCGTGATTGATTGGGGCTTAACCGGTGTGTTGGGCCAACTGGTTGGGGGACGCTAATGGCTGAAGAAAAATCTTGGTACGTCGTGCACACCCAAACCGGGCACGAAGATAAAGTCCGCGAGAAAATTAAACTTAATGCGGAAATCCAGGGGTTTACCGACCGCGTTTTTAACGTGCTCGTTCCTACCGAAGAAGTGGTGGAAGTCAAGCAAAATAAAAAAGTTTTGCGCAAACGCAAGTTTTTCCCCGGATATGTGCTGGTTGAAATGAATATGACCAGCGAATCTTATTGGTTTATTAAATCGGTTACGGGCGTAACCGGATTTTTGGGCGACCCGAACCCGGTGCCGCTGCCGGAAGAAGAAATTGCCGGCATCGTGGAGCTTACGGAGAATCCGTCGGGCAAACCCAAACGTATGGTGGAATTTGAACGCGGCGAAAGCGTCCGTATTACCGAAGGCCCGTTCAAACACTTTGTGGGTGTAGTGGAAGAAGTCAACGAACAGAAAAACAAACTTAAAGTAATGGTTACTGTGTTTGACCGCGCTACCCCGGTGGAAGTGGATTTCCTCCAAGTAGAAAAGAACTAGATTTTACCGCAGTATTGCAGTAAAAATGGAGTAACAAAAAATGGCAAAAGAGAAAAAAATAAAAGGTTATATTAAATTGCAGATTCCTGCCGGTGCTGCGAACCCGGCCCCGCCTGTGGGTCCGGCTTTAGGTCAGCACGGTGTGAACATTATGGAGTTCTGCAAACAATTCAATGCCAAGACGGCCAAAATGGAAAAAGGGATCAAGATCCCGGTCATCATCACTGTTTTTGAAGACCGCTCTTTCACCTTTATTACCAAGATGCCGCCTATGGCCACGCTGATTATCAAGGAGTTAAAGCTCGCTAAAGGGTCCGGAGCTCCGCACAAAGATAAAGTCGGCAAGATCACCCAAGCCCAATGTGAAAAAATCGCGGCGCAAAAATTGCCCGATTTGAACACCAAGGACATTAAACAAGCCGCGGAAATGGTAAAAGGTACCTGCCGCAGCATGGGTGTAGACGTAGTAAAATAAAATTTATTACCAGGGAGGGCGAAAGCCCGTTAGAACCTAAGGAGTATTTACGATGGGAAAAAGAATGGAAGCTGCTGTAAAAGCTTACGATAAATCCAAAGCCTATACGTTTGAAGAAGCGGCCAACATCGTCAAAAACAACGCGAAAGCCAAGTTTGACGAAACGGTAGAACTTCACGTAAAATTGGGTATTGATACCAAGAAAGCGGATCAACAAGTCCGCACGACGGTAGCGTTGCCGCACGGTACGGGTAAAACCAAACGCATCGCGGTAATCGCCAAAGGCGAACACGCTGGGGAAGCGCAAAAAGCCGGTGCCGACCGCGTAGGTGCGGAAGACATTGTGGAAGAAGTCGTTAAAGGTAAAATTGACTTTGACGTCTTAGTTGCCACGCCGGATACGATGAAAGATTTAGCCAAAGCGGCCAAAATTTTAGGTCCGCGCGGACTGATGCCGAACCCGAAAAGCGGTACGGTAACGTTTGATTTGGCTAATACGATTAAGGCCTTGAAAGCCGGACGCATTGAGTTCAAAGCCGATGCGTATGGTATCGTACACGCCATTATTGGCAAAGCGTCGTTTGACGCTGCCAAATTGGCGGACAATGCAAAAGCGGTTATGGATACAATCATTCGTGTAAAACCCAGCACCTCTAAAGGGGTGTATGTGAAAAGCATTTCCATGAGCTCTACGATGGGCCCTGGGGTGTTTGTAACGAATAAATAAATTCTCTTTTGCAACACAAAAGGCCCTGCCGAAAGGCGGGGTCTTTTCTTTTGGATAGCTGCTATAAACTTTCACCGGGGAAGTCTTGGATTATCGGGTGTTTTGCGCTTAGAACTGTACCGAACCGGTTTAAAAGTTTTACCTAACCGCGGGGGCCTTTATATAAGTTTTGAAATCAAGGACGGTTTTGGCGTAAGGCCTCAAACAAAACAATCGCGGCGGAAGAGGATAAATTCAGCGAACGCACCGGGCCGGTCATGGGAATTGTAAACAGGCGGTGTGCGTAGCGGGTATAAAAATCTTTCGGTAGTCCGCACGACTCCGCGCCGAAAATTAAATATCCGTCCGGCGGGAATGTAGCGTCCCAATAGGCCGTTTTGCCTTTTGTGGAAAGAAAAAACATTTTTTCTTCTGCCGGGTTTTCCGCTGCCAAAAAATCTTCCCACGTGTTGTGGCGTTTATAGTCTAAGTTAGGCCAATAATCTAACCCCGAGCGGCGAATTTCTTTAGAGGCAATAATAAACCCCAATTTCCCCACCAAGTGTAGCCGCGTTCCGGTAGCCACGCAAGAGCGGCCGATATTGCCGGTATTGAAAGGGATTTCGGGGTTTACTAAAACGATGTTGAGCATAATTAACGGCGGTTGTTATGTTCTATAAATACGTACCCCGTTTTTCTTCATTGCGCCCGGAAACACGGCGAAAGGGTGAGAAAAACGGGGCAGAAAAAGTTATTCTTCCCAGCGGATGAAGAACGGCATAAACACGTGCGGGATGCTGTCGTTTTTCGGAAGTACCCGCAATGCATAATCTTGCCGTCCGCTGTTTTCCGGCGAAGCGGAAGCCTCATAGAGGTACATATCTCCCTCTTGGCCGGTACAATTCATCGTGATGGCTGCTAATTTTTCAATGCCGCCTACGTTGCCGCGCCGTCCCATAAAAACTTCCACTTGTACATCTTCCGGTTTTAGTTTTCCTAAAAACACACGCGCTTTGAAATTGACTTGCGCTCCCATCAAAATAGCTTCGGACGGGGCCGGGGTGGTGTCCGTTACGGAAACGCGGTACCAATTTTCCCGGATGTTTTGGCGCCACTGCGCGACGGTTTGTACTTTGCCCGGTTCGGCAAGCCCCAAGCTGTAGTTATGTGCGGGCACGTAAAATTTCTCGTAGTATTCTTTGACCATGCGGTTGGTGTTAAATACAGGCGCAATATGTTTGATGGACTCTTTCATTAAGTTGAGCCATGTTTCCGAAAGGCCTTTGTCGTTTTTGGCGTAATAGGCCGGGGCGATTTCCTGTTCAATTAAATTATAGAGAGCTTCGGCCTCTACCGCATCGCGTTCGGCTTCGGATTTATACGTCTCCGCTCCGCCGATAGACCACCCGAAATCACACGGACCAACTTCATCCCACCAACCGTCCAAAACGGACAACGCAAGCGCGCCGTTAAGCGCCGCTTTCATGCCGCTTGTTCCGCTGGCTTCCATGGGGCGGATTGGGTTGTTAAGCCACACGTCTACCCCTTGTACCATGTAGCGGGCGGTGTTCATATTATAATCTTCCACAAATACGATTTTATCTTTAAAGCGCGGATCGGTTTGCGTAAGCCCGACAATCAGTTTGATAAACTCTTTCCCGGCTGTATCGGCCGGATGTGCTTTTCCCGCAAATACGAATTGTACCGGGCGGGAAGGATTGTTGATAATTTTATCCAAGCGGTTTAAATCTTTAAACAGTAACGTTGCGCGTTTATACGTAGCAAATCGGCGTGCAAACCCGATAGTGAGCGTATCGGGGCGAAGCACTTTGCTGGCTTTTTTGACAGTCATTACGTCAAAACCTTGGCGGGTAAGTTGGCGTTTTAAACGGCTTTGTACCAGTTCAATGAGCTTGTTTTTGCGCACGGAATGTACTTTCCACAGTTCTTCATTGGGGATATTGTCCAATTTTTGCCAGGGAGCGACATCGGAAGGGTCCACTTCGCCGAGTTGGTCGTTGTTATTAAGGTATTTGCGGAACAGCTCATTTAATTCGTGCGAAATCCACGAACCGCTGTGGATGCCGTTGGTGATGCTGGTTATCGGCACTTCCACCATTGGAAGTTCCGGCCAAAGATTGCGCCACATTTCGCGGCTGACGGCGCCGTGTAGTTTGGCTACGCCGTTACAGTAAGCCGATAACCGGAGTGCCACAACGGTCATGCAATAGAGTGTGGAAGTCGGTTTTTCTTTGCCGATAGCCAAAAATTCGTCCCACGAAATGTGCATTTGGTCGGCGTAAAATTGCATATATTTACGCACGAGTACGGGATCAAAATGTTCATTTCCGGCAATAACCGGCGTATGTGTGGTAAATACGGAAGATGCCCAAACTTTTTCGCACGATTGCCCGAAAGTTAAATTTTCGTTCTGCATAAAGTCAATGATGCGTTGGAATAGCAAGAATGCGCTGTGTCCTTCGTTAATATGGTAAACCGTCGGTTTAATACCCATGGCGGTTAAGGCCTTTACACCGCCGATACCGAGGACCACTTCCTGGCGGATGCGGTTTTCGCGGTCGCCGCCGTAAAGTTTTTCGGTAATGGCGCGTTGGGCGGGGGTGTTTTCCTGTAAGTTTGTATCTAATAAATAAAGCGAAGTTCTTCCCACCGGTACGCGCCAGATGCAAGCCTTTACATTTTCACCGCCCAGCGGAATATCTACCACGATATCTTTTCCGTCTTTATCTTGCACGCGTTCTACCGGCATGTGCGCCCAATCGTTGTCGGGATATTCTTCGTTTTGCCAGCCTTCGCGGTTGAGTACTTGTTGTACGTAACCCTGTTTATAGAAAAGCCCCACGCCGATAATCGGCATGCCCAAGTCGCTGGCGGATTTGATATGGTCCCCGGCGAGCATCCCCAAACCGCCGGAATAAATCGGCAAGCCTTCGCCGATACCGTACTCCATGGAAAAATACGCGGTTAAAAGTTGTCCGTTTTCGTGTTTGTGGTCGTTGTACCAGGTGTGAGGATTATTCTTATAGTTGTAGTAGGACTCTTTGACTTTGTTTACTTGCTGAACGAAATTTTCGTCTTTGGATAATTCTTCAAACCGTTTCTGCGGAACGGAACCTAAAAACCATTTCGGGTTACGTTTGGCGGCCGTCCAAAGTTTGGCGTCTACTTGCACAAAAAGCAAAATGGCCTGCCAATTCCACGTAAACCACATATCGTTGGCAAGTTCTTCTAAGAATTTGATGTTTTCCGGTAAATTGGGCTGCACATTAAACGAGTGAATTTTCATAGGTTCTCCTTGTGAGGTTTCTCAAATATCTTTCATTATATAAAAAATCGTACGCGCGTGTGGAAAAATAAAAAAGCCGCCCGGTTTGGGGCGGCTTAAAGCTAGCTTACAAACAAATATGTAGTATTAAAAAACAACCTATCATCAGTATAGTTCCTAGGCCAAAAGCGTGTTTAACCCACTCTTTGCTTTTAATGCGTAGTTTAGACGCGCAAATAATGTTGGGGATGTTTCCCGGAATCATCATTCCGCCGGAGATTACCAAGCTCATCAGCAGAAACGTCAGTTGCCTATCGGAAATAGCGGGGGTAACTTCTATGGCGGCTAAGGTGGCGTTGTCTAACACGGCCGAAAGCATATTTATCCAATAAAGCCAACTTTCGGATAAGTGTGAAATGGTTCTGAGCGCGAGCGGTTTTAAACCGTCGCCGAGCAGTACCAGGGCCATTACAAATAAATACACTTTTCCTGCGCGTAGCCCGATGCTTTTTACGGAGTGGTCCTCGGCGGTATCTGCCGGTAGCGATCCGGGGCGGTGCGCCGCGGCTTTTACGCGGGTAGCCAAGACGGAAATAAGCAGCATGCCGGCTAGCACAAACCAACCCAAGTGACGTATAAGGTAAAAGAACCCGGCATAGTGCGGCGCGCCGGAAAGTTTAGAAATGACGATAGTTCCCAGCGGCTCGCCGATAGCGGTCAGCACCGCTCCCATACCGATAGAGAAACAGGACAAAACGGTTAGTTTGACGCGTTGCTCGCGCGCAAGCGGCAACATAACAACTACTTCTGCCAAAATAAGCGCAGCAATAATAGCGGTAATTAAACTGGAAAAAAGCCCCAACAGAAATACGATTAAAAAAACCGTCCAACGCAGCCCGATTTTTCTAACGGCGGTTTGGGTAAGTGTTTGTAGAAAAACATTAAACTTTCTAAAAAGTAGCCCGGCTACGAGTACGGCCACCGTAATTTTGATGGGGTCTTTTAAAGCGTGGATAAGTAAATGGCCACTCCATACGTGAGAAACCGAAACGGCGGTTACGCCGCATGCGAACAAAAAAAGTTCTAAATTTTCTTCTGCTTTATGCCAAACAAGCGGAAGCACAAGTACTAATAAAATCAACCCGGACAGTAACCCGGTTTGTAACGCAGATAACTCCATTTTTCCCCCGGCGGCTGGCCGCGCTATGCAATAAAAAACGTCCCGTACGAGATTCGAACTCGTGATCTCCGCCTTGAGAGGGCGGCGTCCTGGACCACTAGACGAACGGGACTTATATATTTATTTTAGCAAATTTACGGGTTCTTTTGCCGGCTTCATTTAGGGCTGTTTATTGATTGGCTGTTGTTGTTTTTAAAAACACTTGACTTATTTTTTTTTTTTGTTAGTATAATTTAAACAGAACGTTTGAAAGGGAGAAATAAAATGGAAAACAATCGTTGTAAAAAAGCGTTTACGCTCATAGAATTGTTAGTGGTAGTTTTAATCATAGGAATACTCGCGGCGATTGCCTTGCCGCAATACCGTAAAGCGGTGGAAAGGTCCAAAGGTACGCAAGCCCTTATTTTTTTATCGGCGTTACATAAATCTGCCCAACGGTATTATTTAACCAACGGCTCGTGGCCTACTCATTTTGATGAAATGGACATTGACATCCCTTACAAAGGAAATCAAAAATGGATGACAAGTGCTACTATGACGGATACCCGCTCTAACGGTGATTGGTCTGTACAATTACACAATGCTACCTCAGCCGAGCCGGCATTTTTGGTATTAATGGGGCGTATATCGGGCCCTTACAAAGGCGCGGGTTTTGAACTTGCCGGACAGTTTCAAAACAGCAACATAAGTGCCGGACGCAAAGAAGATGAATTTCATTGTTTGGAGCAAACCGGGCAAGGAGTTTTATATGGTCAAACCCCCGGTAGTTATTGCCATGACATTTTTAGAGGTACGTTAATTACGACGGTAAGTGGTTGGCACCGCGTTTATTCCTTGCCGATTTAGTCGCCGGGTGAAACTCAAACTACCGCACGCTTTCGCGCCAATTTTTGCCGCCGATAAGTAACTCTTTGGCCATTGCTCCTTGCCCCGGCGTGTAGGAATAAATCACTTCAAAAGTGGTTTCCGGGTTATTGCGTTTGCGGAAAAGTTCGTCTAATTGTTTGGCATATTCTTCCGGCACATAGAAACGGCATTGCCGCCCCCAGCGGCCTTCGCGGCAGAAATTTTTCTTCGGGCAGATATTGTTTTCAAATTGCGAGCAATCAGTTTTTGCCCAATCAATTTGGTATTGAATATAATGGCCGGAGAGTAAATCGCGCGGATCATAGCCCATAACGGCTACTTTTACATCCGTGCCGTGGTTGCGTTGCCACGTCAGGCACAAGGTCCAAGCCACTAAACACACAAAAGGGAGTGTAAAACAGACGGCTAAAATTTTTGTTTTCATTTAAAGGCCTCCATATTTTTAATGTATAAAGACGTGCGCTTGAAAACATAAATCAGGGCTAACACGGCCAACCCGCCGAAAATAAACCCGACGCCGGACATAAACAAATTACTCAAGTGGCTGGCAAAAAGTATAAAAATATAAATTTCCGTTAAAATAGCGTTACGGCGGAAAGAAATCATATTTTGCATTTGTACTGCCAAAAACATCCGCCCCGCCAAAAAAGCAAACACCACCAGATTGGCAAGCAAGGTGGTGCCTAAATGGTGGTTCCAACCGCTAGTGCCCCAACGTAGCCCGATACCAAAAATACTCAGATACGCCAGCCACATAGCCAGTTTTTCAAAGGCCTTGGGAAGCAGTGTGTACGGGTGGGCGGTTTCGTCTAATTTTTTGCCGGCATAACTTAACAAACACAAACAAAGGACTGCGCTTACCGTGCCGGTATTAAAGGAGTCAAAGAGAAAATCAAAAATTTTCTCCCACCATCCGTTATTAAAAAGGCTGAAAAATAAACACAACCACCCTACGTTAAAAAACAGGGCCCGGCTGACCACCACAAACGGCAATCCCAACAGTGCCCACGCAGTCGCAAACGAATGCCACCCGCCGTCTAAATGAAACGTCTGCCCGATAAGCCCGATCGTGGCGCCGATCATTAAAAAAGACAATATGGTAAATAATTCGGTAAGCCCTTTACGTTCGTGGGTAATGCACCAAAACGTCGTATAAAATAAACCGCCTAATAGGGTAAAATCGCCCGCCAATTTAATCACGGGGCCCAGCGCGTGCCAATTAGAAGCCACTATCAAACAAAGTCCCAACCCGATAAGCAGTCCGGCAATGATAAAAGCCGAGCGGCCAAACGTGCGCGCGGCGCGTTGACGTTCAAAAGCCGCGATTTTTTCACATTGTTCGGCGGTGATAAATTGTTGTTCTTTCCAAGTGTTCAGTTTTTTCTGTAAAGACATATCTTCTCCGTTAATACCATCATTATATAAATTTTTCGTTTCATACAGAGATCTGGTTAAAATGCTAAAATGTCTTATAGACTTTTAGCATTTTTTCTTCCCAAGGAGTTTTCTCATGGAAATCGGTATCGTCGGTCTGCCCAACGTCGGCAAATCTACCCTCTTTAACGCGCTAACTTGCGCGGGCGCGGAAGCAAGCAACTATCCGTTTTGCACCATTGAGCCCAACGTCGGCATTGTGCCGATTCCGGACAAACGCTTAGACAAACTCTTTGAAATGTTTAAACCGCCCAAGAAAACGGCCGCATTTATTAAGTTTGTAGATATCGCCGGTATCGTCAAAGGCGCCAGCCAAGGCGAAGGGTTAGGAAACAAATTTTTAGCCAACATCCGCGAAGTAGACGCCATTATCCACGTCGTGCGCTTGTTTGAAGACGAAAATGTTACGCACGTGATGAACTCCGTGGATCCCTTGCGCGATATTGAAGTGATCAACACCGAACTCATGCTGGCTGACTTGGAAAGTGCCACCAAAATTTGCGACCGTCTGGGCAGCAACGCCAAGTCCGGCAAAAAAGACGCCGTAGTCGCTTTTGAGCGCATGAAAGAAATTAAAGCCGCGCTGGAAAACGGCAAGCCGGTTTCGTCTCTCGGGTTAGATCCGGAAGAGTTAAAAGAATATCAATTTTTAACGGCCAAACCGGTTTTGTACGTCGGCAATAACAGCGAAAAACGAAACACCGAAAACGCCGCCAAAGTGGCTAAGTACGCCCAAGAAAACGGCGCGGGGTTTGTGGAGTTGTGCGTAAAATTTGAGGCCGATATTGCCGAATTTTCAGAAGAAGAAAAACACGCGTTCCTCGCCGAAACGGGTAGCGATTACACGGGGCTTGAAAAAGTAGTGCGCGAGGGGATGAAGTTATTAAATCTTTGCACGTATTTTACCGCCGGACCGGAAGTAGAAGTGCGCAGTTGGTTAATTCCCGTCGGCTGTACGGCACCGCAAGCGGCAGGCAAAATTCACAGCGATTTTGAAAAAGGTTTCATCCGCGCCGACGTATATACGTTTGACGATCTCGTCAAATACGGCGACGAAAAAGCACTTCGCGAGCACGGTTTAATTCGCAGTGAGGGTAAAGATTATATTGTAAAGGACGGCGACGTTTGCCTGTTTAAAATCAATGCCTAACCAAACGTGTAAACATTTCGGCGTGTGCGGCGGGTGCGCGCTGTTAAACTTATCCTACGACGAGCAAGTGGCTAAAAAACAAGCCAAATTGCAAGAAACTTTGCGTGAATTTTGGACGCAAGAAATTCCCGTTACCAAAACAGATAACCCGTTTTATTTTAGAAACAAAGTAGAACTCGGTTTTTGTCACCAAGTCAAATGGCGTGATGATTACAACAAAAAAGATCCCGCCAACAAAACCCGCCCGTTAGAGTTTGAGCAAGCGCTCGGGTTTAAGTATAAAGGCCGCTTTGATAGGGCGGTAGAAATCAGCGAGTGCCTTTTGTTTAGCGAACAGCTCGTGCCGCTTTTAGACGCCTTGCGTGCGTGGGCGGCGGCGGAAAATTTGGCCTATTACGATACGCGCAAACATACGGGTGTGTTGCGGCATCTATTGGTGCGCGAGGGTAAAAACACCGGCGAGCAAATTGTCGTTTTATTTGTAACAGACGATTTTAACGAAAAAACATTTGTAGCCGCAGTGGAGTCGGTTTTGCCAAACGCCAACATTATGGCCGCGGTAAACACCGGGCTGGCCGATACCGCCGCACCGGAGAGCTTGCGTGTACTCAAAGGCAAAGATCACATTTTTGAAAAAATTATTTTAACAAACGAAAACGGCGAAAAAGAACGCGAAGTAGTTTTTAAACTTTCGCCGCAATCGTTTTTTCAGACGAACACCAAAACCGCACAAAAGATGTACAGCCACGTGCGCGGGTTTGTTAAAAAATTAGCCCCCCAAAAAATTTACGATTTATACGGCGGCGCGGGTAGTTTTTCACTCTCGTGTGCCGACTTGTGCGAGAAAAGTATTTGTGTGGAATCCGTCGCGCCCGCCATTTACAACGGCATTGAAAACGCCAAAATTAACAACGTAAAAAACGTGCAATTCTTCTGCGCCAAAGTGGAAGATTTTGTTAAACAGCAGCCGATTGAGAAAAAAGATGCGCTGATTATTTTAGATCCGCCGCGCGGCGGTATGCACCCCAAGGCCGCCAAAGCGGTGGCCGAGTCGGGCGTAGAAAACGTGCTCTATATTTCGTGCAACCCGGTTACGCTCGCTAACGACCTAAAAATTTTAACGCAACATTACGAAATTTTACACGTGGAAGCATTTGACTTTTTCCCGCACAGCGAGCACATTGAAACTTTTGTGCAACTCAAATTAAAATAAAGGAGAAACTTATGCAAAAAACTGCACAGGGACATTTTGTTTGGGCTTGGATAATTGATGTGGTAATTATTAGTTTATTGTGTGCTTTGTTAGGTGTTCTTCTTCTTGTGCCATTTGGAAAAAGTATCAACCCGGAAGGTGCTTTGTCTTTTGTAGGATATGGAGGACTTGTTAGTTTTTGGCTTGCAACGGCTTGGGGATATTTTGCTATAAGAGATACGCTGGGCGTGCGCTCTTGTGGAGAGGCAATTATGGATTTACCTGTTAAAAATCGCGAAGAACGTAAGGTGGAAAGTTTAGCGAGGAGTTTTGATATAATACTGGTTCTTATCTTGTCTGCGTTTTTACTTCTTATACTTTGGGGTTCAACACTAGATCCTTTGGCGCGGGCAATGTTTCTTATTCTATCTGTTTTTCTTATTATTTTCGTATGGTCCGTTTATCATATTGTATGCAAGGTATTGCTAAAAAGCACACTCGGGGAAATGCTTTTCTGCGGTAAGAAATCAAAATGACTTTACAAGATGCATTAAATTCCTTAAATCCGCAACAACTTGCCGCTGTTAATTACGACGGCGGGCCGTGCCTGATTGTGGCCGGCGCGGGAACGGGAAAAACCAAAACGCTCACCACCAAAATTGCCAAACTGATTGCAGACGGCTATAACCCCTCGCGCATTTTGGCGGTTACGTTTACCAACAAAGCCGCCGGAGAAATGCGCGAGCGCGTGGAACAACTGGTCCCCGGCAACGCGCGGCGCGTGTGGATTCACACGTTTCACTCGTTTGGCGTGCGCATTTTGCGCCAACATGCGGGCGTATTAAACCTTTCTAAAGATTTTGCCATTTACGATGAAAACGACCAGAAAAAAGTCGTTACCATGCTCTTAGAACAAATGGGGGTTAAAGAGCCTAAAAAAGAGGTCGGGCAAATTGTCAGCGCGATTTCCCGCGCCAAAGATGACATGATTTCGCCCGATACGATGATGCAATCGGCCACCGCGTCCGGGATAGACGGCAAAATACGCGCGGCGGAAATTTACCGCCGCTACGAGCAGAAATTAAAAGAGGCCGGCGCGTTAGACTTTGGCGATTTACTCGTCAAAACCGCCGTTTTGTTGCGCGACCACGAAGACGTCCGCAATTATTACCAATCGTTTTTCCAATATATTCTCGTGGACGAATATCAGGACACCAACCGCACCCAATACTTAATTACCAAAATGCTCGCCGCTGTCCACCGCAAGTTGTGCGTGGTGGGCGACCCGGACCAGAGTATTTACTCGTGGCGCGGCGCAAACATCCGCAATATTTTGGAGTTTGAAAAAGATTTTAAAGACGCTAAAATTATCACGCTGGAACAAAACTACCGCTCTACCAAAGTGATTTTGGACGCGTCTAATAAACTGATTTCTAAAAACAAACAACGCAAAGAGAAAAACCTGTTTACCGAAAAAGACTCCGGCGACCCGATTGAAGTGCGCCAACTGGAAAGCGAAGGGCGCGAGGCGCGTTGGGTCAGCCAAAACATAAAATCACTCGTGGAAACCGAAGGCGCAAGCCTAAAAGACATTGCCGTTTTCTACCGCACTAACGCGCAGAGCCGCAGTTTTGAAGATGCGTTTAGACGCTATCAAATTCCGTACCGCTTAATCGGTACGGTGCGCTTTTACGACCGCAAAGAAATTAAAGATATGATGTGCTATGCGCGTATGCTTGTTGCTCCGCAAGATGACGTGAGTTTGCTACGCATCATTAACACGCCTACGCGCGGACTCGGAAAAGTGGCGCAAGAACATTTGGTCGCACACGCGCAGGAAAAACAAATCTCTTTATATGACACGCTTAAAAATGCCGCCTACGTGCCGGGTTTAAGTTCGGCGGCAGTTAAAGCGGCTATTAAACTCGCGCAACTTTTTGAGAAGTGGCGCGGGGAAATGTTGTTTACCGCTCCGACAGATATTTTCCATAAAATTTTAACCGAGTCCGGATACATGGACGCGGTCAAAGCCGAAATGGAAAAAGACCCGGAGGCCGAGGGCCGCCTGCAAAACTTAGATGCTTTAATCAACGCCGTCAAAGAGTATGAAGAACGGTGTGAGCGCGGCGAAAAGGAACCGTCCGTGGCGGACTTTTTACAGGAAATTTCGCTTTTGTCCGGCGATGACGAAACCCAAGCCGGCGAGGGCGGCGCGGTAACTTTAATGACCGTCCACTTAGCCAAAGGGTTGGAGTTTGACAACGTATTTGTGACGGGGTTAGAAGAAAATCTTTTTCCGCTCGGGCGCGACAACGAGGACGAAACCGAGGAAGAACGCCGCCTTTGTTACGTAGCCATGACGCGCGCGCGCAAGCGGCTGTTTTTGACGTACGCGCAAACGCGCCGCAAGTTCGGGCAGTTGCAAGAAAATTTACCGTCGCGCTTTTTGTTTGAAAGCGGGCTCTTGGATGAAAACGCCGTGGAAGAAACCGCGCCGCGCGCGCGCTTTGCGTGGGGCGGCAGGTCCGCTTACTCCGGCGGGAATTATGAACGATTTAGAGAGCGCAAACGCCGCTATAGTGAAAATTACAACAGCGGATTTGAAGGATATGTGCGCAAGAGTCGTTTTCAAAAAAGATACGACGAAGACGGATACGAAATTCAAGATGACGAAAATTTAGATTACACTTCTTCCTCTTTTTCCTCTTCCGCCCGCACGCTGGGTGTCGGCTCTTTATACACCGCTCCCAACCCGTCCGGTTATAGTCTTTCCGATCCGCGCCGCGTGCCCGGCGCCGTGCCGCCCGCACCGAAAGAGCCCGAGAAACCCGCCGAAAAAAATGCCGACGGCGTAGCGGTCGGCGGACTTGTTAAGCACGGAGTGTTCGGGCAAGGCAAGATTGTACAGATTGCCGGTAGCGGCGAGAGCGCGAAGATTACGGTTGTTTTTGGTAACGGCACACGGCGTACCTTTATGCTCAAATTTGCTCCGTTGGAAATATTGTAGATTAACGGCTGTTCGTAACATCTATCAAGCGCACAACAGGCAGACTAAAAGAAGTCTGCCTGTTGTGTCTTAAGAAGGATAAACAATTTTCCACATTTGGCCGTCTTGCGTGTCCCTTGCCCTTATCGTACCTAGCAGTACGATTATACGGGCAACTTGCCCGCGCAATACGGCTCAAATCTGAAAAATCATATAATCTTTCACAATGTTAGTCTTTTGGGCGGCGGGCTGTCCCGGTTTTGACAAATCAGCCGAAACTTTTACCATGTTATTCTTGGGGCGGCGGGTTGTTTGTTACAGCCTTAGATAGGCGCGGTACGTGTGTACATGATTTTGCAAACTAAAATAACTTTTTTCTAGGCGTCGGCGATAAGGCGGATACACAATTGCCGGGTTTTGCAAACTAAATTGCCGCAGGACTAGGCGCGAGTTTAGGAGGTATACTGTCGGAGCGCGCGCGTTAGCGCGGAGGTATGCGACTAAACGAGCAACAACGTCCTGAGGCAATTTAGAAAGCAAAATAAACCCCCGCGTATTATTTCGGGGGTTTAGCTCATTGTCATGTTCATGTTGACGTATGTTCCTCTTTCCGCCGGGGGCTCCGCATCCGGGTCTATGCGCAATCGGGGGATACACTGTACCCGCCACAACTGCAACCAAGGACATCGGGCATTCCCTGCGTACTTGTACTAGTAGTATAATGGTTTTTTGAAAAAAATCAAGGGGTAATTTTTAAATTAAATTTTCCCGTCGGAAAAAACGCTTTTTTCAAGCCCGAAACGAGCCAATTTATGTTGAAGCCACGCGGAAAATGCCGCATTACTCAGCCACAAAGGCGGTGTTAATAATAAGGTGAGGTAAATTTTCCCGCGCGAAATTTTTACACGTTTGGCGGGGTTTAATAAATCGGATTCTTGCCAAAGTTTATACAACGTATCGGCCGCCCATAGTACCGGCCACGCCACGGCGGCGCGTTGGCCCGGGTGTGTTTTGGGAAGCAGACGGAAAAATTGAGGAGCTTTCTGTAATTTTTTAAGTCCCCACAAAATCCACTTTTGTTTAACGGGTTCAAAGCGGAGGCTGTTTTGTGTGTTCACTAAATCGGCGGGGGATAAATCGTATTTTTGTAAATCTTCCTCTGGGAAATAACACCGACCGATTTGTAAATCTTTGGGTAAATCGCGCAAAATGTTCACAATCTGCAACGCGTCGCCGATGTGCTGCCCGAGTTCAAAAAAAGTTTCTTTGTCCGTCGGTATGTCGGAAGTTTGATAGATAAGTTGGCTCCAAAAAAGGCCGGGCTTGCCGCCCATCAAACGGCAATAATGCGCTAAATCTTGCTCGGTTTGAAATGCTTTTACCGGGGCGTTTGGCTCGTGCGTAAAAACTTGTAAATCAATTTTCATCCCTTCACAAACGGCTCGCGCTACTTCCAATACAAACGGTTTTTGTTCTTCGGAAATTCGGTTAAAGGCTTGTAGGCACGCCGGGAGCTGCCCGATTAAAATTTTTTCGTACGGGTTTTCGCTGCCGCCGGCAATTTCGCGGGCGAGTTGGTTGATTTCTTCTGCGGGTTGTTTTTCAATCAGGGTAGGAAAACGCGTTATCCAATACAAACGCCGCTCGGGCGGTAAGATGGAAGTGTCGGCGATGGTGTCGGCGTAGCGGCACAGCAAGTACGCTACCGAAAACGCCGGGCGCATGGCCCGCGGCAATGCCTGTACGCTTAAGTATAAACTGCGCGACGTGTTTTTAAGCAGAGTTTCCAAATCCATATTATAAGGATATCAAATTATAAGCCGAGATTGTAGGGATGCGCTTGGAAAGAAGTGCAAAATTTGTTACAATAAATATATAAGTAGTAACGCAATGGGATGTTTGCGAAAAAACAATAAGTTTTTTATAAAGTCAAAAAATCTTAAAATCCCCGACGGGGGAAAAAGAGTTGACAAATCGGCATCAAATTGCTATACTAATTATATAAGGAAACAAAAACGGTTTGTTTCCAGGAAGTTTTCAAGAACCCTTTTTCAAGTTTTGAAAAGATTAGAAAAATGGGTCTTGACATTTCTGTCTTTTTTTGTTAGACTATAGTAGGTAGTCTTAAATTGATCTTTGTAAAAGCAAAAAACTTCTGTAGTGAAAACTCGCAAACAGAAAACTTTTCGGCAGCGAAACATCTCCTTATATTAGAAAAGGCAGCCGATGGACTGAGCCTAGCCGATCAAGTTAGTTTTGCAGTTTAACTTAATTATTCGTTTAATCTATCCCTTCGGTTCTTAGCGACCATGACCGGGCTGAATAACCAGCCGGTGCAAAAAGATTAAACATTTAGTATGTAATACCAAGGCAGTAAGTAAGCCGTTTGAAATGTACAAGTAGTACTTGACAAGATTCAAAAAATATGCTTTAATAATGATGTAGCAAGAATTTGACAAGTTAAGTAGTTGAAGTATAAGGCTTTAATAAAAGACTTGACAAAACGAAAAATTTTTGTTATACTATATTTGTAGCCGAGAGAAAAGGCTACAAAAGAAGTTGGAAAAATTCCATTGCTTTTTTGAAATAAAGAAAAAGCAACGAGGAATTTTCGCTCTGTGAAAATTTGACAGCAATGTGCGAATGGGCGATTTGAACCGGAAAAACGCAAGTTTTACAGTTCAAGGCTCATTAAGTTAAGTCCTATACTTTTCAAAAATAGGACACCAAGTTAATTCAAACAAGTAGAGTCAAAAGTCAACAGCTCAATGTTAGCGATTGGTTGCCTTTAAGCTGCTTGCAGTTTAAAGGTAATTAATTCTAATGGAGAGTTTGATCCTGGCTCAGAGTTAACTCTGGCATCGTGCATAACACATGCAAGTCGAACGGGACTTAGTTTGTAGCTTGCTATAGACTAAGTTTAGTGGCAGACGGGTGAGTAATGTATAAGAAACCTACCTCCGAGTGGGGAATAACAGTCCGAAAGGATTGCTAATACCCCATAACATAATGGAAAGGCATCTTTTTATTATCAAAGATTTATCGCTTGGAGATGGTCTTATATTCTATCAGCTAGTTGGCAGTGTAA
>JAGCMD010000081.1 GCA_017646765.1 Elusimicrobiaceae bacterium
ACCCAACTTGCGACCTCCTCAGCCGCAACGGCGTTGCCGTAGCGCCTGCGTCATCTTCAGTCGTTCTTGCCAGGGACTGCTTTTTAAAAACAAAACCCCGCTAACGCGAGGTTTTATTTTTTAAAAAGTGGACCTGACAAGGATCGAACTTGCGACCTCCTGCATTCCATGCAGGCGCTCTACCAGCTGAGCTACAGGCCCTTATACATTTATTATAACAGTTTTTTTAGTAAAGTGCAACTGCGCACTTAACAAGCCGGTTATTCTTGGTAATCTTTGAGCATCTTGGCCCGGCTCGGATGACGTAATTTGCGAATAGCTTTGGCTTCAATCTGACGCACACGTTCGCGGGTTACGTTGAACATTTTGCCTACTTCTTCTAACGTGCGCGGATAGCCCGAATCTATGCCAAAACGCAAACTGATAATTTTAGATTCCCGCTCCGATAACGTGGCTAACACATCCGCCACTTCTTGTTTACGCAAGAAATCGGCCGCGGCATTTGTCGGATCCGGACCGCTCTTATCTTCAATAAAATCTTCCAAATTGGAATCTTCGTCTTCCCCAATCGGCGTAGAAAGCGAAATCGGATCTTGCATAATTTTAAGAATACTTTTCACTTTTTCTACCGACAAGCGCAACGACTTTGAATAATCTTCCAGCGTAGGCTCTTTGCCGTGTTCTTGGCGGAATTTGTTGGTTACTTTGGTTAGTTTGGAAACCAATTCCTTCATGTGTACCGGAATGCGAATGGTGTTTGCCTGGTCGGCAATCGCGCGGTTAATGCTTTGGCGTATCCACCACGTGGCATACGTAGAAAATTTAAATCCGCGTTTGTATTCAAATTTTTCTACCGCTTTCATCAGGCCTAAGCCACCTTCTTGAATTAAGTCCGAAAGTTCCAAATTGGAATTCACATGTTTCTTGGCAATAGAAACTACCAAGCGCAAGTTGGCTTTAATGAGTTTAAGTTTATCTTGTAAAATCATATCCTCAAAGAAAACTATACGGTCGTTAAACGCCATGAACTCTTTTTCCGACATGGGTAGCATTTCTACCATGTGCGCATGGCGGCGACGCACCGACTCAATGTTTGTTAAAGCGCGTTCCAATTCAGGCAACGTAAACTTCGTTTTCTTTTTGAAAATCTTATCGGTAATTTTACGATTTTTCAAATCATTGACTAATTTTTTGACTTCGCTGTACGGGCCAAAATACTCGTCAAAGCGTTTCATATCGTTTTCGCTTTCGCGCAAACGGTCGGCCAAATTCTTGATTTTGTTAGTCAAACGTTTGATTTTATTTTGGTTTAAATTAAGTTTGGTGATACACGCCACGACTTCTTTTTGTTTGGCTTCCAGTTTATCAATGGCATTGTTGCGGCGTTTTTCCGACATTTTATCTTCGCGCAGTTCCTTCATCAGTTTCGTAATTTCCTGCTCCCGTTTACTGATAAAGGCAGCGGCCAATTTAAGCTTACGGCGCATATTGCTCAGCTCGCGGTTGGTACGCTTGCCGCGGGGCATGAGTTCTTTCGTGGTCATTTCTTCTTGGTCCACGAGTTCTTCCCAGTTGCAAATTTCGCGCATGGTAATGGGAGACTCCAACACCAATCTGCGCAATTCTTTCTCACGTTCGCGGATGTTGCGCGCTAAGGTAATTTCTTCATCACGTGTCAAAAGCGGCACACGCCCCATTTCGGACAAATACATCCGGATAGAGTTGGAAATATCTAACGAAGAAGACCAATCGTCGCTTAAGGTTTCTTTTTCGGCAGCGGCAGATTTAAATTTCTTTTGTTCAACTACTTGGATACCCAAATCGTCCAACGTATCCATCACGCCGTCTACATCTTCGGCACTCATATCGGCCTGTGCAATGGAACGATTTAGGTCTTCCAACGCGACAAAACCGCTTTCTTTTCCTTCTGCCACTAAATCTTTTAACGCTTTATTTCCCGATGCCATAATTCCCTCAGTTATTTTTTTAGTTTCGCTTGCAACTGCATGTATTCTTGAATCATTTCCTGCGGCACATTGCCTGCGCCCAGGGTTTTCATCCGGCGTTGGACTTCTTTAAGTCTTTTTTGCACGCCGTTTTGTTTTAATTTTTCCGCACACGTACGAATATCCCGTTGCGGCTCAAAATCTTCCGGAGCCTGTACAAGCTCCAATCTAATCAGCTCCTTTTGCAAAGCCGGCGCCAACGAAATTGCCTTATCCAAAAGCGCCTGCCCGGTAAGTTTTTCCTGCGCGGCCTGACGAACGGCCTCAAATAAACTCCATGCCGCCGCTGATGAAAAATCATCTTGTATCAGCTCGGCGCATACGGTTATTTGTTCCGGCGCACGCAATAACCACGCCAATAAATCTTCTTCCGACCCAAGCAACCTGGAATCAGCTACCGGCTCAGGCGTCCGGTTTTGGGGTTTTGCCCCCGACACATACGCCCCCGGTTTTTTAAGCCGCGCTCGGACCAAATACTCCTCCACGCCAACATGTTCGGCTACGTACTTGACCCACTCCTGCCGCACAATGGAGTCCGGCTGCTCGGCAATAATACCGGCCAGCTCCGTAACGACATGGCTTTTATCTTGCGCGCTGAGCGGCTGGGCATAAGACTCCAACTGCCGGCGCGTATGAAACGCGATTAAATCTTCGGCATTATCTAAAATTTTTTCAAACGCTTCTTTACCGTATTGCGTGATAAATTCATCCGGATCCAACTCTCCCGGCAAAGAAGCCACCTTCACAAACAGCCTTTGACTGACCAGTACCAACGAACCGCGGGCTGCTGCTTTGCGTCCGGCTTCGTCCGGATCAAAAAGCACAATAACGTTTTCGGTATAGCGCCTGAGCAGCCGTGCGTGCTCTTCGGTTAAGCTGGTGCCTAACGGCGCAACGGCATAATCAATACCGGCCTGATGACAACCGATAACATCCATGTATCCTTCTAAAAGCACGGCACGGCCCGCCTTACGGATAGCCGGTCCGGCAAAATTCAGCCCATACAATACATGCGATTTGGTAAACAAAACCGTTTCGGGCGAATTTAAATATTTGGGTTCGCCCTCCCCTAAAATACGGCCGCCCATCCCTACCGTATCTCCCCGTTGGTTGATAATGGGAAACATCAGACGGTTTCTAAAATAATCCCGCGGGCCAAAATCGGTAAACACACACAGCCCGGCTTCTTTTAAATCAGCCTCGCCGTGGCCGGCAGCTCTGGCCGCGCGCACCAAAGAATTCGGCTCGTTAAAGGCCAGCCCCAGCTCAAACTTCAAACACGTTTCTTTCGTTAAATTGCGCTTTTTTACGTATGTACGCGCATCTGTACCCTGCGCCGAAAGTAAATTTTTATGATAAAAATCCTTCGCAAAATTCATCACATTGCGCGCACGAGCCCGGCGTTTTTCTTCTTCCGTAAGATTTTGGACAGGCTTATATTCCACCCCGGCGATATCGGCCAATTTTTCCACCGCTTCATGAAACGAGAGGTTTTCTATCTTCATTAAGAAATCAAAGATATCTCCCCCCGCTTGACAACCAAAACAGTAAAACAGCCCTTTTTCGCTGCTGCAAGTAAAAGAAGGCGTCTTTTCCTGATGGAACGGACAACAGGCCTTGTAGGTTTTACCCGCGCGTTTAAGACTGGGCACATACTGCCGGATAAATTCTACAATGTCCAATCTGTCTTTAATTTGTTCTACGGTATTGTTGTTCACAACCCACCTTTTTGAGGGTTATATTAAAGGCAAATAAGGCAATAGCCCGATACTTGCGTAAAGGACTATTGCCTGCAGTGCAGCATACATTAAAAACGTCTGCGTTTGGTACGGCGGGCGCGGCGCTGAGCTTCCTGCGATTTGATTTTGCGTTTTACGCTCGGAGGCATATACGTTTCGCGTCTTTTAATTTCGCGTAAGATACCGTTTTTTTCGCACTCGCGTTTGAAGCGTTTAATTGCTTCTTCCAAGTGTTCGGCGTCTCTGACTTTTACGAAAACCATTACGTTTTTCACCACCTTCTACAACAGTAGCCTAAATTTTCTTTACTATATTATAGCTTATTTTTAGCCGGCCGGCCACAAAAACCGGCGCCCTGCCATTAAGTGGAAGTGTAAATGATCCACGCTTTGCCCGGCGCCTTTACCGTTGTTGGTAACCAGGCGGAAGTCTTTTAGGTCAAATTGTTTGGCCAATTTTTGGGCAACGAGCAAAATTTTTCCCAGTAAAAGCGCGTCTTTTTCGTCGGCTTCGGACAAGCGCGCAATATGCTTGCGCGGGATAATCAAAAGATGCGTCGGCGCCTGCGGGTTTAAGTCCTTAAACGCCACGACGTCGTCATCTTCGTAAACAAGCTGGCTTTTTATAGAGCCGTCGGCAATGCCGCAAAATATACAAGTCATAATTTTATTATAGCAAAGCGGTTGGGGCTTGGCTAGTCGCGCGGGCCGTCGTCTGCGCCTGCGAATAATTCCCCCGCCGGTTGCGCAGCCGGCAAGGCATTATTTTTTAACCCGTTATAATTATATCCGGCCCGTTTTAACAAGCGCGTATTTTCTTTCGTGGGCGGGACTTCGTACATATTCACAATACGTTGGGCCACCGGCAAAATAGCCCCTTTGTTACCGTCAATGTGCCCGCGGGCGGTTTTAACCGACTCAGCCGCGTTGGTAATAGCCTGTTCGGCTTTGGCAAAATTGACGAGGAAATCGTTAAACTTTTCCATGAGTTTCAAAATATATTCTTTTTACTCGTCCATATACTCATGTTGTTTATCAATATCCCACAATTTATCTACCATTTTAAGCGTGCTCATCAGCGAGGTAGCCGACACGAGCGCGATATTATTTTTCCACGCTTCGCTCAAGATGTCGGGGTCGGCCTCTACGGCGGCCAAGAGCGCGCTTTCCGGGTAAACAAACATCAGGGTATAGTCCGGCTGAATTTTTTCGCCCTGGTCTTGGAATTTTTTATAGTATTTTTTAGCACTTAAATCTTTGATGGTTTTTTTGACGTCTTTGACGTGTTCGCTCAGCGCGTCTTTTTTCTCTTTGGGATCTTGCGCGTTAAAATAATGCACATAGTGGTTGAAAAGCGTTTTGGCATCCACCACTATCCACCGGTCCCCCGGCAACGCAATTTGTACGTCCACGCGTTTGCCCTCGTCGGACACTTGTTGGAAATAATCAATACCTTCCTTCATAGCGGCGGCATCCAAAATGCGTTTTAAGGTTTCCTCGCCCCAACTGCCGCGCACGATTGATTCGCCTTTAATAGCATTGGTTAAATGCACGGCGCTTTGGTCAATTTTTTCGGTAGATTTTATGACGCCTTCCAACCCTTTTTCCAGCCGGGCCTGGGCGGCGGTATGCTGGCGCTCCATATCGGACACTTTTTTAACGAAGTTTTCCAAATCTTGGCGCAAAGGAGCCAGCACTTCGGCATTTTTGGTTTCCAGGCCTTTGGTTTTATCGTCTAAAATTTTCCCGGCCACTTCGCGAAATTCCGTTTTATACGTAGCGGAAAGTTCTTTGAAATTTTTATCAATCAGTTCTTTTTCGCGTTTTAAACTGCGGTTTTCTTCTTCCAAGTGGGCTTTATCAACAGCTAAAGTTTCCTGGTTTTGGCGCAACTGCATCAGCTGCGGTTCTAAAGCACTCAGGCGGGCGTTTTCGGCCAGTGCCGTTTTGGCGCGGGCCGATTGCCATAAATAGACCAGTCCTCCCCCTGCTAAAATACCTATAAGCATAGCTAAAATAATCATAAAATAGTTCTCCTTTTGTTTATTGTACAAACTTTTTACAAACAAAAAGTTTAAAAATTTTTATAAAATAAAGGGGTATTTAATTTACTTACAAGGAGCGTTGTATGAAAAAATTAGTCTTATTATCTGCCGCGGCCTTATGTGCCGGCTGTATGGCCACCGGGGGCGATTCCCAAAACACCTCGTCTAACATGACAGCTCAAACCATGACGTTGGAACAAGCGTTGGAAAAATCGGCCCAAACCCGCGAAAAATTGTTGGAAGCCAAACAACAATACCAACAAGCCAAAGTAGCGGCCGAAGTAGCCAGCGGTCAAAAAACGGCCTCTCAAGCGGCACAAGACCAAGTACAAAAACAACTTAATTCGGCTAAAAAGCAATTACAAAACGAAAAAGAAGCTTGGGCCGAATTACTCAAATAAGGTTTTTATAACCGCTATAAAACAAACCCCCGGGCCATTTGCCCGGGGGTTGTTATTTATGGCTCATCAACAGGATCTGGTTTAAGCTTCTGGATTGTATATGTGGTTGAACCTACTCTACAACTCGTCAATTGCGGAGCACCCCCATCCTCTACAGTACTGTAGCCGCCTGTACACGTTCGTTGCTGTCCACCGACATAAACTTTAGGAGTGTCTTGCATCCATACGGCCATATATTCATTAATCTGCGTATCTCTTTTCGCTGTATTGTTATTCCACCAACTATCAAAGAGGTGTCCCTTGCCAACCGGAAATACCGTGGTATTGTGCTGACTCCATGCTGTCAGGTATTTACTACGTATATCAGACCATGCAGCACTCATGACACTCGGACTCGGACACATTATAGCATATGAAGAATCCCACCACTTCCAGTGATCACAATACTTAACCATCTTGGCCAATTTAATAGGGCAGTATCTGTCCGTTCTATCTCGGCAAACCTTAGTCCCATAGGTATTGTGCAGACCGCCATAGTCCATAGGCGCATCAATACAGAATGAATTTGACGTCGACACGGACGAAGAGGCATGTGATATACACTCACAAGATGATTGCCATACTTGTCCGTTGCGCAGACATTCTGTATACGTATTGGAACCTGTATAAAACAGACAAGTTTGCGTATTGCACCTTCTATATTTTGTCCCCTTATGTCTACATCCACAGTCTTCGTAGAAAACATCTTGCGTACACTCCCCTTGATCCGTCCAGGTTATAGGATTCTGATTAGGCGGAGTAAACTTACACTGTCCACTGGCTACCCAAGAACCGTCATTGCCACACCGGTAGTTTTGTCTGCCCTGATTTTGACAACCACACGCCCTCTGTTCCGTCTGTCCTGATTGACATTCACAGGGCAGCACATTGCACTCGCCACTGTCTACCCAATGTCCGTTAGGATAGGTTGAATTTACTTCACAAATTTGCGTTCGGCTCCCACGACCTTGACAACCGCAACCGGGCTCTTCTCTGGGTTCCACCTCACTTGCATCACAGGCGCCCCAATCTCCCCAGGTATTATCACTTTGACAGTGACGCCACCGTATCGCACAACCGCCGGGGCAGGGACTAAATTCACTGGTCGTACTCCGGCATTCCAATTCCGGCGCTTCATATACATCACCCAAGTCTTGTTCGGGCAAAGTCTTTCCCCCCCCCTGAATCACATCCACACCCTCTTCGCTCTCTATTGCCGATAAACATGTAGTGTCGGCGTCATAGTCCGAAGTATTGTTTATTAAATCGTCACAGGTAGGATAGTCCTTATTTAACTTACTGCAATCATCTCCGTCGCAGCAAATACGCCCGTCCGCGTAAGACGGAATCTTTAA
>JAGCMD010000082.1 GCA_017646765.1 Elusimicrobiaceae bacterium
GGGCGGGAAATCTTTTGTTACTTTTCTGTTTGCAGAAAAGTATAAAAAAGCCTTGACTTATTTTTTTTTTTGCTACGATATTTTCGTAGCAAAATTACTCTAGGAGAACTAAAATGAAGAATAATGGTTGTAAAAAGGGCTTCACGCTCATAGAACTGTTAGTGGTAGTTTTAATCATTGGTATTTTAGCCGCGATTGCCTTGCCGCAATATCAAAAAGCGGTGGAAAAATCGCATACGGCCGAGATGATAACATTTGTGGGAAATGCTAAAAAGGCGGTAGCGGCGTATCTCTTGCAAAATGGTTTTCCTGCGTCAGGAACCGTAGATTTGTTAAGAGCTGGTGTGTTAGATTTAGATTTAACGCAAGGGCTAATCTGTCCGGAGAATGATATTGATTGTCTCAGTAAGTATTATGTGTACCGAATAAATTGTAATTCCACCGACTGTACTATACATGCATTTCGCACAAAAGGGACTTGGAGTGCTGAAGAGGGATTACGTACTAAAGGATACGTGCAAACATCTGACGGTCGCAATTGGACAGATTCTGTGGTTGCTCACGATAAAATTGGGCAGATATCTTGTCTGGCGCTAGCCGAACAAGGTAACAATAGCTCTGATTGCACACCACAATAAAGTTAACTCTTTACAAAATCCCCGGGTATAATTTATACCCGGGGATTTTCTTTGAAAAAATTTATTTTCCGCGGATGCGGCGGATATTTCGGCGGTGCTCGTCAAATGTGCGTGAAAATACGTGCCGCCCTTCGGACTCCGCCACAAAATACAGTGCGTCAAATTCGGGCTCCGGCGTCAGTACCGCTTTAATAGATTCATACCCCGGGTTGCAAATCGGCCCGGGCGGAAGCCCCGGATAGCGGTACGTATTGTAAGGGGAATCGGTTTTCAAATCGGCGTACGTAAGACCTTTTTTCCAATAGCGGTTTTCTTTTAAGAAAAACCCAAGCGCATATTGTACCGTCGGGTCAGCCTCTAATTTTTTACCGATATTAAACCGGTTGATATATACCGCAGCAATTTTGGGCCGCTCGTCGTGTACCACCGCTTCGCGCTCTACAATGGATGCGAGCGTGAGCACTTGGTTTTCCGTTAGGTTCGTGGGATATTGGGTAAATAGCGGGTCTATGCGTTCGTGATATTGCGCCAGCATTTTATCCACTACTTTTCGGGCGGAAGAATTAGAAGCAAACAGATAGGTAGACGGAAAAAGCTTCCCTTCTAAGTTTTCTTGCCGGACAATGCGCAAAAATTCACGGGCGTCGGTAATGCCCATTTCGGAAAGCATCTCGGCAATTTCTTCACTTCTCCATCCTTCCAAAAAAGTTACTTTTTCATAGTGTGTGCAACTGCCGCTTTTAATGCAGTTGATAACTTCCAGATCGGACATATTTTTTCGTAAATCAAACGCGCCGGCTTTTAAATCGGTAGCGGACGAGGTAAGTTTTAAAATAATTTTAAATAACAGCTCGCTGCGGATAATGCCTTTCTTTTTGAGCTCGCGTCCGACGGCGGCCCCGCTTTGCCCGGGTTTAATGGTAAACACGGTCGGCGTGCCGGGGCTGAAGAAATACACTTTTGCTCCCCATCCAACCAGGATGATGAAGAATAGAAAAATTCCTGCGAGCAAAAGGAAGCGTTTCATTTATTTCACCAATTTAATAAAGTGACGTTTGCCGGCTTGCAAAACGTCTCCGTTTTCAAATGTCAGCGGTCCGTCTTGTGTGATGCGTTCGCCTTTTAAGCGCACGGCCCCTTGTTCAATAAGTCCGCGGGCTTTGTTTTTGCTGGCGGCGGCTCCGGCTGCAAATAATACGGCTGAAACCATCGCACCCGGCTCGGGTTTAAATTCCGGAATATCTGTCGGCAATTCTTTTTTAGAGAATACTTTTTCAAAGTTAGCCAGCGCATTTTTGGCGGCTTCTTCGCCGTGTAAGCGCGCTACGAGTAGCCCAGCTAATTTCTTTTTGGCGGCCATGGGGTGTAGGGCTTTGACTTCATCTAAATTCTCATTTGTTAAAAGTTCGTAATACATCGGCATTAGTTCGTCGGGGATAGACATAAGTTTGCCAAACATATCGTTCGGCTCGTCGTTAAGCCCTACATAATTGCCGTACGATTTGGACATTTTCTTCACGCCGTCCAAACCGACCAATAGCGGCACGGTAAGCGCCACTTGCGGTTCTTGCCCGTTGTTTTTTTGGAGTTGACGACCGACGAGTAAATTAAAAATTTGGTCCGTTCCGCCCAGTTCCACATCGGCTTTTAAAGCGACGGAATCCTGCCCCTGGAACAAACTGTATAATACTTCCAGCATACTAATCGGGTTACCGGCGGCCATGCGTTTTTTGAAGTCATCACGCTCTAACACTTGGGCAACGGTAATTTTTTGGAGCGTTTGCAGTAAATCTTGGCCGTGTACGAAGGGATCAAGCCACTCGCTGTTGAAACAAATTTTTGTTTTGGCGGGATCTAAAATTTTGAAAGCTTGATCGGTATATGTTTTAGCATTTTGCAAAATTTGCTCGCGGCCTAAGACAGGGCGGGTAGAATCGCGGCCCGACGGGTCGCCGATGGCGGCGGTGAAATCGCCAATGACCAAAACGGCCGTGTGCCCTAAATCTTGGAAGCGGCGCAAGAGAGATAACGCTACACTGTGGCCGAGGTGTAAGTCGGCACTGGTTGGGTCGCAGCCGAGTTTTACTTGCAGCGTTTTGCCGCTTTCTAATTTTTTAGCCAAATCGGCTTTGGAAACAATATCTACGCAACCGCGTGTTAAAAACGAAATTTGTTCTTCAATAGTCATAAAAAACTCCTGCTTGGTAACTTATTTATATTCTATCAAATTAGTAGAAATCGTAGGGGTCGGCGGATAATTTTACCGTCACTTTTTTAGTCGGTTCAAACGTGTCTAATAAAGCCAGCAAATCGGCGCGGTGTTGGCTATCCGTCTTAAAAAGCAAGTATTGTTTTTTTAAGGTATCGGTTTTTTTGGTGCAATTAACCGGGCCTAAAATTTCCAAACACAAGGGCTTGCACAATTTTTTAAGTTGCCACGTCTGTCGTTGTAAAAGTTCGGCATCTTTTGATTTGAGCGTAAACTTAAACAAAGATACAAAGGGGGGATAATTAAATCCTTCGCGCAGGGCGGTTTCCGTTTCGGCGGCGTCTTTATAATTGCCGGCAAAAAGCGGGGCGTAATCGTAACTTTCCGTATCGGCGGTTTGGATAATAAGCCGTCCGTCTTTAAATCCGGATAAGTGCCCGCGTAAATCAAACAAGGTACGCGCAAATTTTTCCGTGGCGCGGTAGTCCGGTCCGGAAAGTTCCAAATCGGCATCTAATACGGAGGCCAGCGTGATTTTAGCTCCGCGTAAAGCGCCTGCGGCTACGCGCGTGCCGACGATGATGTCCGCCCCTCCGTTTTGCAAGGCGCGCAAAGCCTCAAAGCCCTGGTCAGCTTTTGTTTTAAGCGTGTCCGATTCTAAACGCAAAAGTTTTGCTTGCGGAAAAATTTTAGTTAGGTCGGCCACCACTTTTTGCGTGCCGCCGCCGCGTGATTTGAAAACTAAATTATGGCATTTGGGACATTCTTGTTGGGTGGTGGTTTTAGTGCCGCATTTTTTGCAGATAAGATATTCCCCGGCAGTATTTTTTTCGTGTGCTAAAATACCGCCGCATTTTTCACACCGTGCATACGTGCCGCAATTTAAACACGCATAAGCGTTGGCGTATCCCATACGATTAAAAATCAGTAAGGATGTTTGCTTTCGTTGTAAATTTTTAGACAGTTCGCTCACCAGTAAATCGGATAAAAAGCGCGATTTTGTTCCTTTCTTCTCGGCAAATTTGACTTGCGGAGTAAATGAATACCCGGGCACCGTTTCGGTAAATGCCAGGCGCCGCACGCGGCCTTGGCTGGCCAAAAGTTCCAGTTCTATGCTCGGAGTAGCCGAGCAGAATAGCAGCACCGCTCCGTGTGTTTTGGCGCGGAATAATAGGATTTCCCGGGCGTGGTAATAGGGTTTGTTTTCTTCTTGTTTATAGTTATCGTCGCCTTCGTCCAGCATGGCTGCCAGACGCAAATTTTTAAAGGGCAGTAAGGTGGATGAGCGCGTGCCGATTACTACGCAAGGCCGGCCGCTGGAGATGGCAAAAAAGTATTTTCGTTTTTTCCCGGCGGGCATACGGCTATGCCAACAAAACACGTTATCCGTTCCAAAACGCGCTTCGGCCTCTGCGATGAATTGCCGTGCGGCGGCTACATCCGGGATAGTAATGAGCACTTGCCCGTAATTAGAGAGTGTATGCGCGGCGGCGCGTAAGACGGTTTCGGTCTTACCGCTGTAAGCCGGGCCGTCTAAAAGAAACGGATGAAATTCATACGCGGGCTGGTCGGAAATTAAATGAAGCGCCTTAATTTGGGAAGGAGTTAATTGGTATGCCGGATTTTTAACGGCTATTTTTACGGTTGTGTCAGCCGGTTGCGCCTTGATGTAAGGCTCTATGGGAACAAGCGCGGCTAAAATTTGCCCGATAGGCCCGCCCCATTGATTTTTAATAAACCGTGCCAGTGGGAAAAAATCAGAGCCGAAAACGGGTTGCTTATCTACCAAAGAGGCAATTTCTTTTAATGTGATGTGTGCGGGAGCGTCGGAAATTTCGGTTACTTGTGTGACAACGCCGCCGGTAAGCACATGCCCAAAAGGAGCCGTTACACGCATCCCGGGGCGCAGTTGTGCGGCTAATTCATCCGGCACGCGGTAATCAAAATCACGGTCCAGCGGTACATTAAAAGCGACTTTACAAAACATAGATTAACGGGACGGACCTTTTAAACCCATTTCGGCCATGACCATTTGTAAATCTTTCCAGGCGTCCTTTTTCCAATTCGGGTTGCGCAGGAGCGCCGCCGGGTGAAACGTGGCCAGAATTTTAACCGGGCGCGGCAGTTTTACACTGTCTAACGAGAGATTGTGAAATTGTCCGCGTAAAGCTCCTAAAGATTTGGCATCCGAAATAAGTGCTTTGGCCGACACGCCGCCCAGTGCCACGATGTACTTGGGGCAGATGATGGCGATTTGCTGTTCTAAGTATTTACGGCAGCAAGCAATTTCTCCTGCATTGGGAGCGCGGTCGTTGCCGTGCTTGTCGGGATGTTGCGGGTCTGTCATGGGGTGGCATTTGGCGATATTGGCAATAAAAACTTGCTCGCGTGTGAGCCCCATGGCGGCAATCATCTTGTCTAAAAGTTGCCCGGCGCGTCCGACAAAAGGCCGGCCCTGCCGGTCTTCATCATAGCCGGGGCCTTCGCCCACAAACATAAGTTCTGCATCTATATTGCCTTCCCCCGGTACTGCATTTAAACGGGTAGCACCCAGCGGGCAGCGGGTACAATGTTTAATGGTGTCGGCTAATTCGGCTAGTGCTTGTTGTTTTTGGGTGGTTGTCATCATAGCAGGCAATGGCTCCGTTGAAATTGTCGGTTGCGGCTGCGGCTCTTGCGCCCGGGGAAAGTCAATGGTTAAGGTAGAATCTTCCCGCATAGGCGGCAGCGGCGCAGCGGTGCGTGAAACACCGGCGGCCGCCGTTTGTGCAGGGGCAGCCGCCGTGTTGATAAATTCGTCTTCGTCACAAGCTTGCAGGAAATTTTTTAACTCTCCTGCCAGCCGGCGCAGTGAAGAATCAGCCATTATAATCTCATGGGTTCTTTGGCTTTTCGTTCCGCTTCTTTGCGGGCTTCTTCTTGGGCTTTGAGTTCCTTTTCCAAGTTGTCTTTACTTACGTTAAGGACTTCTTCTTTAGAAACGCGGCCCGATAAAATATCATCCAACGCGGCTTTGATAACGGCGGCATTGGGTTGGTTTTTGTAGTCGCCTTTTTTCTTGAGCTCTTTAGCCCACATAGAAGCGAGCACTACGATATCGTAGCGGTCGCCGTCAAAGTTCATGAGTTTAGAGTCTAACTCTTTTTCGTTTTTTCCGGACATATTTCTCCCTCGTAATTATTTCAGATTTTTAATCTTTTTCAAATCTTGCCGGTTGACGCGGCATTGTTCGGCCGTTACAAGGCCGGACATATCTGCGATAGCTTTTTTTAAATCGGCATTGAGAAGCACGTAATCGTAATTTTCCAATTCCTGTACTTCTTTTTTAGCGGTTTCCAACCGCAGTTCAATGTCTTGCGTGTTATCGTTGCGGCCCAAGATGCGTTTTTTAAGTTCTTTTAAGCTGGGCGGAATAATAAATACCGTGGCGGCTTGCGGGTATATACCCTTGATGGTACGCGCGCCCTGTACGTCAATAACTAAAATCGGACAAATGCCTTTTTTGAGCAGTCCGTCCACCGATTTTTTAGGTATTCCGTAGTACGAAGTGTGTACCCTCGCCCATTCCAGCATTTGATTTTTTTTGATGGCTTGTTCAAATTGTTTAATCGTCCAAAAGTGATAATCTTTTCCGTCTTTTTCGCCTTTGCGCGGAGCGCGGGTAGTGGCGGTAACAACACGCGCAACCGTTTTGTTGCGTTTCAACACCGCATCAATGATGGTTGTTTTACCTGCTCCCGACGGAGAAGAAACAATAATGGGAAAAGCCTTCATATTGCTATTATAGTAAATTATGCGCTTGCGGTAAAGCCCTGCCGGCTTTGGCTGGCAGAAACAACAACGACCCGCGCGGAAGATCGCGTATCAAGTACGGGAGGTCCTCCAATTTTATTTGTCATGCCGGCAGAACAGGCTGTTTTTGTTGGGCCGTGCTTGTTTATTGGTTGGCCGTTGTTATTCCCTGTTTAAGTCGTTTTTCTGTCCGTAAACTTTCCCTTGACTTATTTTTTTTTTTTGCTACGATATTTTCGTAGCAAAATTAAACAAGGAGAAATAAAATGAAGAATAATTGTAGTAAAAAGGGCTTTACGCTCATAGAATTACTCGTAGTAGTTTTAATCATAGGAATACTGGCTGCCATTGCCTTGCCGCAATATCAAAAAGCGGTGGAGAAAACGCACGTAGCGGAACTCACTACATTTATAGGAAATGCCAAGAAAGCAATGAATATGTATTTTTTATCTAGTAGTGGGGATACCGCTAATCTTAAGAACGGTGGTTTTGATTTAGATTTGGCCGGTGGACTCAGTTGTCCGGAAGATGATGGTGGGTGGTGTTATAGTAAATATTATGCTTTGGCTTTCTCCTGTTCCCAAGCGGGATGTCAGTTGACTCTTAATCGAACGAAAAATACCGGTGTTAAAAGCCCGCGTCATTTCAAGGGATCGGTAACTACAACCGACGGAAAAACGTGGACGGCTGACATCATGGGATATGATAAAATTGGTCGCCTGACTTGTTTGGTCTTGGTTGACCAATTGGGCATAGACGCTGCTTCTTGTGCGTCGGCTGAGTTGGAAGGTTAGATATTAGGCTATTTTTTCTTTAAAAAAAGCGTTAGCCCGTGCTTGGCAAAAAAGCGGTGCAGCATATAGACTGCCAGCATAGTAGCAATCGCGTCGGCGACGACCGGCGCCAAAAACACGCCGTCTAATTTAAAAAATAACGGCAAAATAAACACCAGCGGAATTACCAAAAGCACCTGACGCGATAAACTTAAGAGCGCGGCTTTTAGCGGTTGGTTAATGGCCTGGAAGAAACTGGTCGCCATTATTTGCAGCGGTAAAATGGGCAGGAAAATATTTAAAATGCGTATCGTGCGCGACGCCATAGCCACCAAAACCGTATCGGTAGAATTAAATACCGCCGCAATCGGCACGGCAAATAATTCAATAATCACAAAGCCGGTGGTCGTTATCCACATGCTCCAGCGCAGGGCCATTTTGAGTGTTTGAATAGCCGTTTTATATTTGCGTGCGCCGTGATTGTAGCCGATAAGCGGCTGCGCCCCTTGCGAAATACCCAGTAGCGGCATGAGTATTAACGTATTGACGCTAATAGCAATTCCCATAGAAGATACCGCCACGTTGCCGCCGTACCTTAACAGGGCGTGATTTAAAATAAAGTTAAGCGCGCTGGATGCCAACTGAAACGCAAATTGCGAAAACCCGATAGCCATACATCCCAGCACAATGCGTTTTTTAAGTGCGCAGTAGTTAAGCCGCAAACGGTAAAGCGTATTGCCGCGGATGAAAAACCACATCACCCAAAGAAACGAAATGGCCTGCCCCAAGACGGTGGCCGCTGCCGCCCCGCGGATACCCCAGTGTAATGTAAATATAAAAATCGGGCCGAAAACTAAGTTGATAAACGCACCGATCAGTTGCGTGGCCATAGCGGTTTTTGGGCGGCCGGAGGATCGGATAAAATGGTTCATACCCGCCCCGATACCGAAAAGTAAATAACCCGGGAACACTACCTCCGCGTATGCGCGCGCAAACGGAAGCACCTGTGCATCGGCCCCTAATAGCGACAAAATCGGATCTAAAAAAACATAACTTAAAACCGTTATCACGCCGGAAACGAGGGTCAACAAAATAAATCCGTTTCCTAAAATATAGCGGGCTTCTTCGGTCCGTTTTTCTCCTAAGCGGATAGAGAAAAGTGCGTTGCTGCCTACCCCGATTAGCGCACTAAAACCCATATAAATAAGACCCAGCGGGAACAAAAGCGTAATAGCCGCCAACCCTTCCGCGCCCACATCTTGCCCGACGTAAATGCGGGAAATAATGTTGTACAAAGCGTTGGCAAACATACCCGCTACCGCCGGGGCCGAAAAACGCACCAACAGTTTGGAGAGTTTTTTATCTTTAAAAGGATTTTTGACAGCGGACATATTATTTTTTAGGCTTGGCGGGAGTCGGTTCTTGCCCGTGCAGTGCTTCACCCGGGTGCTTTTTCAGATAATCTTGCACGGCTTGTAACTCCGGTTTTAAGTATTTCCCCGTATAAGATGTGGTGCATTTAGCTACGTCGGCCGGCGTGCCTTCGCATACGATTTGGCCGCCTTTATCGCCGCCTTCGGGGCCCAGGTCAATGAGCCAGTCGGCTGTTTTTACTACGTCTAAATTGTGCTCAATAATCAGCACCGTGTTTCCGCGGTCAGCCAGGCCGTGCAAGACGTGCAACAGCTTATCAATATCGGCAAAGTGTAGACCGGTTGTCGGCTCGTCTAAAATATACAAGGTGTTGCCCGTTCCTTTGCGGGAAAGTTCGTCGGCGAGTTTCACGCGTTGTGCTTCGCCGCCCGATAAGGTAGTGGCCGCCTGGCCGAGTTTAATGTATCCAAGTCCCACGTCGTTAAGCGTTTGCAAACAGCGTTTGATTTTGGGGATCGCACTAAAAAAATCTAATGCTTGCGACACGCTTAAATTGAGTACGTCGGCAATGCTTTTGCCTTTGAATTTTACTTGCAGGGTATCTTCGTTAAACCGCTGACCGTTACATTCCTCGCACTTGACGTAAATGTCGGGTAAAAACTGCATTTGAATTTTCAAAATACCGTCGCCCTGGCACTTTTCGCACCGCCCGCCCTTGACGTTAAACGAGAAACGCCCCGGTTTGTATCCGCGCCGTTTGGCTTCGGGCATCTGGGCAAACAAATCGCGGATGTGCGAAAACACGCCGGTGTACGTGGCCGGGTTACTGCGCGGCGTTTTGCCAATCGGGCTTTGGTCCACGATAATTACTTTATCAATGTTATCAAGCCCTTTAATTGTTTTGTGCTTGCCGGGTACGTCTTTAGCTCCGTAAAATTTGCGCGCGAGTTCTTTATATAAAATTTGGTGCACGAGCGTACTCTTGCCCGAGCCGGACACGCCCGTTATACACACAAATTTGCCGAGCGGAATTTTAACGTCAATGTCTTTTAAGTTAAATTGGCGCGCGCCGCAAATCGTCAAAAATTTTCCGTTACCTTTGCGTAGTTTTTCACGCGGCAAAATGATATTGCGTCCGTTTAGATAAGAAGCCGTGAGCGAAGTTTTGCTTTTCAAAAAATCTTTGGTGGGTTCCGCCGCTACGATTTGCCCGCCGTTTTCGCCAGCCGCCGGGCCGAGTTCCACGATATAATCGGAAGCCAAAATCGTGTCTTTGTCGTGCTCTACAATAATCAGCGTATTGTCCAAATCGCGCAAATCTTTTAAGGTGGCAATTAAGCGGTCGTTGTCGCGCGGGTGTAGGCCGATTGTCGGTTCGTCCAGTACATATAATACGCCCGTGAGACCCGAGCCGATTTGCGTAGCCAAGTGAATGCGTTGCGCTTCGCCGCCGGAAAGCGTTTGGCTTTTGCGGTTGAGTGTCAAATAAGAAAGCCCCACGCTGTTTAAAAATTCCAAGCGCGCGCGGATTTCTTTAAGCACATCTTTGGCGATTTTTTGCTCTTTTTCGTTTAGTTTCAAATTTTCAAAAAATTGTTTGGCGTCCGATACCTGCATGGCGCAAATA
>JAGCMD010000083.1 GCA_017646765.1 Elusimicrobiaceae bacterium
AACAATGCGTAAGTTTTTCATAAGAAACCTCCTGATAACTAGTAGTGTAATGGAAAAGTCATTTTTTTTCAAGGGGTATTTTTATATTTACATAAATATCCCCCGGTTTTGCCGGGGGATGTTTTATGTAAAGACTTTCTAATTAGCCCGTCTCGGCACGCCTTTAAACAAATCGCGCGTAACAGGGGCTTTCTTACCACCTATCGGAACTAATTTTTTATCTAGCGGTAGCGAAATAGGCTTAGCAGAGGTGGGACGCCGTCCTCGGATTTCCAACGCCCTTTCAAGAGGGGTAAGTCCCACCTTTCCATCCTTCTCCATCTGTTTTTCTTCTTGGCGCTGTTGATATAGGCGATGTTGACGTAGAACAGGGTTCCCCGGAGGAACAAAGCAATACTTCAATATCCGCTCATTATCTCCAAGAGACTCGGCCAGAGAGCATATTCTGGTCATGGGGGCTATATCCTGATTAAATTTCAGTACCATTTCATAATCTTTCATCGCTTTTAGCGCCATATCCCGGTCCAAAACAGGAGCAACCTCAACTTCACGGGAAGGCACCCCTTGCCGGTGGTAAGTCTCCGCACGTACTAAGTACATATACGGCATCATCAGGGGATTTTTTCTCATAGCCCGGGTAGCATAGTCAATCGCCTTAGCAGCGTCCGTATCAGTTAATTTTCCGTAATGCCATACACCGCCAGTGGGCGTAGCATAAATAACGGCCAAGTTGAAATCATCCCGATACGGATCCGGCTGCACCTGGGCCAACGGAGTCTGCTCTAACATCGCACGGGCCAACGCAGTCTGCGACGACAGCAACTGAATCAATTGGCCTATCTTGTCCTTAACTTCCGGTTCCAAGAATCCTTGCCCGTTAAAATAAACCGGCAGAAAATCCTCTAAATGCTGATCGGCTTCTTCAGGTGGAAAATCGCCATATAAATACGGATCCTGGGGGGCTTGCGCAAAGGCAACTCCCGTAAAAAACAGTGCAAACAACACGAACCCAACAATGCGTAAGTTTTTCATAAGAAACCTCCTGATAACTAGTAGTGTAATGGAAAATTCATTTTTTTTCAAGGGGTATTTTTATATTTACATAAATATCCCCCGGTTTTGCCGGGGGATGTTTTATGTAAAGACTTTCTAATTAGCCCGTCTCGGCACGCCTCGGAATAAATCGCGCGCAACAGGGGCTTTCTTCCCGCCTACCGGAACTAATTTTTTATCTAGCGGTAGCGAAATAGGCTTAGCATCCGGCTTAACAATGGGCAGTTTTTTGCCTTGTGCTACTTTTTGGCGTTCTAGGAGTTTTTTGACAATTTCCTCTTTCGTTATCTTCTCTGCATCCGCCTCTTCCCGGCAATATCTCCCCATACGAGCTTTGTCTTTAAGAGACTCGGCTAGAGTACATATTCTGGTCATGGGAGCCATCTTCGGATTAAGTTCCAGTACCATTTCATAATCTTCCATCGCCTTTAGCGCCATATCCCGGTCTAAAACAGGAGCAATTCCGACTTCACGGAAAGGCACCCCTTGCCGGTGGTACGTCTCCGCACGCACTAAGTACATATACGGCATCCGGGGGCTTTCTTTTATTGCCCGGGTAGCATAGCGAATCGCATTAGCAGCATCTGTATCCGTTAACTCGCCATAATGCCGCACTCCGCCAATGGGCGTAGCATAAATAACGGCTGCGTTGAAATAATCCCGATAAGGGTACCCGTCTTCCCGCACCAAACGAGACTGAGCCACCTGCCCCAATTCATATTTGGTTTCCGGCTCCAAAAATCCTTGCCCGTTAAAATAAACCGGCAGGAAATCCGTCAGGTGTTGATCCGCTTCTTCAGGCGGGAAAGTACCATACAAATACGGATCCTTAGAAGATTGCGCAAAGGCAAGCCCGGTTAAAAGAGACAACATCATCATGAACAGTAGCTTTTTCATAACAAACCTCCTTGGCATAAGGATAGTATAATGGAAAAATCGTTTTTTTCAAGGGGTAATTTGGGCCCAAGTGTAGCTGGGCCTCTTTTTGAAGTTGCACAACTGCTGCCGCAATTTGCTAAAATATCCGTAGCAGGTAAGAGGAAACTATGACAAGCAGAAGATTGGCCAGAGAATGTGCTTTACAATCGCTTTATTACGCGGACAGCCTCAAAACGCTGGGCGACGCAACCGTTGAAAATTATACCGCCGCTTTTAAAAAAGACTTAGGAGACGTGTTTGATTTTTGCCAAGAACTGGTAACCGGTACGGAAAAAAATTTACCCAAGATTGATAAAATGGTTTCTTCCTACGCTAAAAATTGGACGGTGGCGCGCATGTCCGCCGTAGACCGTGCGATTTTGCGTATGGCTACGTATGAAATGATTTTCAGCCCGCAAAAAACTCCGGTGGCCGCCGTCATTGATGAAGCCATTGAATTAGCCAAAAAATATTCTACTGAAAATTCCGGCAAGTTTATTAACGGCCTTTTAGACCAGCTCAAAAAAGAACGGAAATAATCATGCAACCCAAAGACGAAATTGAACAATTGCGTCAGCTTATTAGTTTTCATAACGACCTTTATTATAATCAAGACAACCCGACTTTGTCCGACACCCAATACGACCAGCTTTATCACCGCCTGCAAGAATTAGAAAAACTATATCCGCAATATGCGTCCTCTTCTTCCCCCACCCAACGGGTAGGCGGCCAAGTTTCGCACGCGTTTGCCCCGGTAACACACACCGTCCCTATGATGTCTTTGGACAATTCTTACTCGGCAGATGATATCCGCAGCTGGCACGAACGCGCGGTAAAATTATTGGGGCGGGATAATTTTGAAATGGTGGTGGAGGGAAAAATTGACGGGGTTTCCTGTTCGCTAACGTATCGGGACGGCCGGCTCATACAGGCCGCCAGCCGCGGAGACGGCAAAACCGGCGAAGATATTACAGCCAATGTGATGACCATTAAAAACATCCCCCATCAATTAACCGGTGCCCCGCAAGGGTTATTAGAAATCCGCGGAGAAGTATATTTAGAGAAAAAAGACTTGGCTGCTTTAAACGCCCAGCAAGAAAAACTGGGCAGCAATTTGTTTGCCAACACCCGCAACGCGGCAGCCGGCTCTTTGCGGCAAAAAGATGCCGAGCTGGCCGCCCAACGTCCGCTCAAATTTTTTGCCCACTCGTTTGGTGCAGGGAGCATAACCGCCGAAAGTTTTAGCCGTTTTATTGAGCAATGCCGAGCGTGGGGATTTTCGGTCTGCCCGGTGCGCACTAAAACTACCCAAATTGCCGACGTCATCCGCTTTTATAACGAATTTGAACCGGCCCGACACAACTTGCCTTTTGACGTAGACGGGCTGGTGGTAAAAGTAAATTTATTTCAAGACGAGCAAGTGCTGGGGGTTACCGCCCGCAGCCCGCGTTGGGCCATGGCATTTAAATATCCCGCCCCGCAAGCCACCACTACCGTAGAGCATATCCTCTTTTCCGTAGGACGCACGGGCATTATTACGCCCGTTGCCCAACTGACCCCGGTGCCTTGCGCAGGGGTCATGATTGCCAATGCCACGTTACATAATTTTGACGAAATTAAACGCCTGGGTGTGCGCGAGAAAGACCGCGTCATTATTGAACGCGCCGGAGAAGTAATACCCAAAGTGGTTAAAGTAGTGGAGCATATTGGCACGCAAGAAGTATTACCACCCCGGCGCTGTCCCTCCTGCGCAGAACCGGTATATAGGGAGCAAGACGAAGTGGGATACTATTGCATCAACCCGGCTTGCCCGGCACAATTGCAAGCGCGGCTGGTGCATTTTGCATCGCGTCCGGCCTTGGATATTGACGGCCTGGGCGACGCGGTCGTACAACAGTTAGTGGAATATAATTTCGTGCGCGAGTTTGCCGATATTTACTATTTATCTTTCTTGCACTTATTGCAACTGCCAAACTTCAAAGATAAAAAAGCACAGAATTTACTAACCGCCATTGAAAAAAGCAAAACGCGCCCGCTGGCTAAGTTGCTATTTGCCCTGGGGATTGCCTTTGTCGGTGAGAAAACAGCCGAAGTGTTGGCGGATCATTTTCATACGTTGGATGCCCTCAAAGCCGCCGATTTGGAAACGCTGCAGCATATCCCGGACGTAGGCGAGAAAGTTTCGCAAAGTATTTACGATTTCTTCCACGACGCTAAAGTGATGGAACAAATAGAAAAATTGCGCGAAGCCGGGCTCAATTTCACGCAACCGCAAAAAGAAAAATCGGGCAACCTACTGGAAGGTAAAACGCTCGTGTTTACCGGGGAACTCCAAACCATGACCCG
>JAGCMD010000084.1 GCA_017646765.1 Elusimicrobiaceae bacterium
AATAATTCCTCTATACAAAAAAATCGGGTTACTCATATTTTAGCCAATTTATAGGGTGGCGGTCAAGAGGAACAAGCAGGCCGGGAACCTAAATGTTACAATGTATCTATGGACCCGCGGATTGATATTTTACCCAAACAGCCCGGCGTATATATCATGCGCGACCGGACGGGGGCCATCATCTACGTCGGAAAGGCAAAAAATTTATCCGACCGGGTCAAACAATATTTTCAAGAATCAAATTTATATTCCCGCGGTTGGAAATTGCCGTGTTTATTACCCTTGATTGCTAAAATTGATTACATCACTTGCGACAGCGAACGTGATGCCTTGGTGTTGGAAGAAAAACTCATCAAAGAATATCAACCTTTTTTTAATTCCATGGGCAAAGATGGGAAAAGCTACCCCTATTTGAAAATTACTTTATCGGAAGATTTCCCGCGGCTTGTATTAACGCGCCGCCTTGTAAAAGGGAAAGATTTGTATTTCGGGCCTTATCCCAAATCTAGCATAGTTAAAAATTTGATACGATTTTTGTGGAAAAGCAAATATGCCCCGTTGCGACCCTGCAAATGGAATTTCTCCCGTCAAAAACCGCTGGCGCCTATCAAAATAAATACGTGTATTTATTATCACACGGGCCAGTGCCCGGCGCCGTGCGCAGAGAAAATTTCTTACGAAGATTACCGGGCACTAGTTAAGCGCATGGCCGATTTTTTAGATGGAAACTTCGGCGAGATAACCGAAAAACTAACCGCTCTTATGCAGGCCCACTCGGACAAATTAGAGTATGAACAAGCCACTATATTCCGCAATTTTTTACAAGCATTAGCCCACATGAAAGAGCGCGTCATCGTCGGCAAATTCAAGGACGAAAAAATTACTACCGCCATGAAAAATACCGACAAACTAAAGCGACTGGCCGAAGTAATCGGACTAAAAAAACTGCCGGCCCACATAGAAGCTTTTGATAACTCCCACTTGTTTGGACGCGAAGCCGTAGGCTGTATGGTCTGTTACATTAATGGCGAAAAAAACCACGAACATTACCGCCGGTTTAAAATTCGTTCTAAACTCCCCGATCGCGGCGGCAGTGATTTTGCCATGATGGAAGAAAGTGTATATAGACGTCTGCGCCAAATCAAACGCGACCCGGCCCACACGCCCGATTTAATTTTACTTGACGGCGGGAAAAGCCAAATTACCGCAGCCTTAAATGCTTTTGAACGCGCCGGTGTATATATCCCTTTTATTGCCTTGGCCGAAACCCACGAAGGGATTTATGTGCCGGGAGCGGCTGAAAGCATTAAGTTGCCCATCGGAGACCCCGCACTAAATCTTTTAATGGAAATACGCGACGAAGTACACCGCTTTGCCGTTACTTACCACCGAAAATTACGTAATAAAGCCGAATTGTACGGACACGAAAACCAAACCGGGCTTATAGACGGCCAAGATCCCGCCGGACGCGACAAATAATTCCTTTTATAGCCTAATGTATAGCGGATGTCTTTTGGGTGGAGATGGGGTTTGTAGCGTTGAAAAGTTTATGAGATAAGTGTGTTTTCCATAGCCCTAAAACGAACCTCCCCGGAATAACCGGGGGGTTCACATTGGAGCCCCGCTCCTTGTTATCAGCGGCTAATGGAATTAGCAAGAGCAGTCCGTCGCTTGCGTATTTCTCCGCGTTATTTCTTGCCGTTATAAGATTAGTTGTCATGCCGCAAGGCCTTTGTGCGGCATCTCCCGATTTTCTTTTCGTTCGTAGACACCCTTGCGTACGTAAAAGCGGGAGCTCCCCGATTACGGCCTTCGGGGATGACCATCTTTTTTAGGAACCCCCTCCGGTAAAGCCGGAAGGGGTGTTAAATAGCACAAGTAAGTTATTTCCCTAACGAAGACATTTCCGCGCGGACTTTACTAAATAAATTACTGGCAGTAGCCCGCTCTAAGAAAGCTTCCCACTCTTGCTGGGTTAACTCAAAATCATCCATTACGATATAGGAAATTTCTTTGGCCGTATCTTTGCCCACTTTTTTATTACGGGCATATTCGTTTTCCAGTTCCACATACCGGCTGGCAATCGCATAATCAATATCCGCTTGTGAATACTGCGCAGCAGGCTGCGGTTGAGACGCCGCTTGTTCGGTTAACGTATTGGTATCCACAATCCCTTTGACTTCCGTAGGTTTCGCGGAGGACGGTTGCTCGCTTTTAAGCGGACCGTCTCCCGTCGGGGCAAACATATTTCCGTGTTGCCCATAAGGCACCGTTTGGGTGGGTTCGGATTCGTCCGTATTGGTAATACGGCCGGCCAAAAAGTTAGAACAGGCCGACGGATTTACAATAAAGTAAATACTAAAAATGATAAAAAGCAAAATAGCTGTTTTAAGTAAAATTTTAACCACGATAATTTCTCCTTACAATAATAGCATATAATATTTATTTCCCCGGCTGCGTGGACGGTGCCGGGATTCTTGCCCCCGGCTGCAATTCGCGTACACTTTGAACGAACTGGGGATTTGTCAAAATTTGTTGCACTTTACGTGCAAATTCAGGGTTTTGCATATGTTTAGACACAACCGCTTGTATTTGCGGATTGTCTTTAAGAAGTTGTTGTAAATTGCCGCTACCCAACGCACTTAAATCTACTGCTTGGCCTTTGGTGACCTGTTTTAACTCTTGGTTAAACGATTTAATCTCCGGCTCATCTTTATAATCTTGCACAATGGAACGCAAGGTATCTTTAGCTTGTTGAACCCGTTTATCCGCCGGCAGCGGGACCTCTTCTAGAAACACCTCTCCGGTCATTTGTACCGGTACACCCGCCCCTTGTACTTGTTCGGGAGCGCCGGGAAGCGCTTCCTGCTCTTGGTAGGTTAAGATAGAAATGGAAGAGTTTTGTTCCGGCAACGGAACGGGTCTGGATACTTCTTCGGCTTGCGGAGCGGCAAACGAAATAGGAATGTTTTGGAAGGAAAAAGCATCTGCGGCTTCCTGACGTTCTTCCTCCCACTCAGCTGCTTTTTGTTCGTAGAATTGATAACCGCGCACCGCGCCCATATACAAGAGCGCGGTAATCATAATGGCAATTAAAGCGTAGCTGGTTTTAGACATTAGTCCACAATTTCAAGTAGTTCAATATCAAACACTAACGCCGAGTTAGCCGGGATGCGTCCTACCGGGCGGTTGCCGTAGGCCGTTTCCGGCGGGCACACTACGGTAGCGCGGGCACCGGGTTTTAATTGTTGGACGGCTTTTGTCCAGCAAGGGATTACATCTCCCAGCCGGGTTTGAAACGCTTCGTTGCGTTCGCGCGAACTGTCAAACACAGTGCCGTCAATGAGCGTGCCGGTGTAATGCACTTTCACGGTGCTGTCGGCCTTGGGGGTGCTTCCTTTGCCGGAGCGGGAAAGTTTAATCATAGCCCCATTGTCCAACGTTTTTACACCTTTTTCCTTCTTAAAGTTGGCCATATATTCTTGCTGCTCCGCGGCGCGTTTTTCGGCAATAGTCCGGGCATCATCTTTATATTTTTGGATGATTTGCGGTTTGTATTTCTCCAAATCGGTTTGCGATTTTTTGTTAAGCAAACAATCGCGCATTCCTTGCGAAAGGGCTTTGTAATCCGTTTCATTATCTAAAATCAACTGCGTTTTGAGGTTATCGCCCAACAAAAACCCGAGGGAGTAGAGCATTTGGTTTCTTTCCGCCGGATCTTGGGCCGCGGGTGTTTGCTCCGGCAGAGCGGCCGGCGTTTCCGGCTCAGCCGCCGCTAATAACGGTAAACCTACTAATACAAAAAGAAATAATTTTTTCATACATTAATCTCCTATCTGGTTTTCAAATAAGCTTCCAAGCGGGCCGTAATTTGTTGGGCGGCTTGCTGGCCGGTGGCTTCCATACTGCGGCGCATAGAATCGGCCTGACGGGAAGTACCCGCCCGTTCGTACACATTAAACCGGGCAAAAGTCACGTTGCGTGTTGCATCCACCAGGCTGATAGCCGCGCTGGCAGAGCTCCACACAAGCCCTTGTACTTTTTTGGAATCGTATCCGTCAATATCGGTTAAAATTTCCACCGCTAATTGTTTATCCGGGTCCGAAATATCCACCACGCCAAGTCCCATTTTATTAAGTGCATCCACAATGTAGGTAACCATTACTTTACTTTCGCGGCCTTGCACGTCCACACCGACAAGCACCGCCGCCATTTTTTCTTTCAACGCATTTTTGTACGGTTTGAAATTTTCCGGTGCGTAGCCCTGATGATTGCCCGCTAAAAATTGGTACGTATCATCTAATAACGAGCGCTCCTGTACTAACGGCTGCATCCGATACGCTACTTTTAAATCGGCCAGCGGCTCGGCCGGAGAAGAAAACTGTGCCGCCAAGCCCGCCAGTTTGGCGTCTAATTGGTCCATACGCGGGGCGAGAATTTTTTGCGCGTTAGCACGGGAAAGCACCGCCAAGGCAAAAAAATGTTTGTTGGAAACATCCGCATCACGCCACACTTTATCTACTTTGGCGTTGGCCATTAAATCGGTCAAGATAGCGTCTTTTTCCAAATCCGGCGCATTATTTACAAGTGCTTGGCGCATAGCAGCCAAGGCATTTTGGGAGGCGGCGTCTTTGCTTTCTCCCTCACCAGCTACCACGTAGTATTTAGACGCATCATATTTAGATATTTGATACGACACCGTATTTTTATTTAGACTCGTACACGCACACAACACTACTACGGCACTGAGTCCTGCGATAATTTTTTTCATAGTCTCTCCTTATTTTGCGGTGCGGTAATGCAGGAATATGCGCTGCCCCCGCACAATTTGTACATTTTCAAAAACGTGCTCTCCTACTATATTACCATATCCGTCGCGAAATAGCAGACGGATATTTTGCGTACCCGGTGGCAAAAACAGACGCGCCATATAAATTTGGGCCGGCAACGTAAACCATTGGCGGGTATCGGCTTTTTCGGTAGCGGACCCCAACACGTTCATAAAAAGCCCGGCCAAATCGCCGACGGTATCGTCTTTACCGGCCTTGCGGGCAGCTTGGCGTGCCTGTTCGGCGGCCACCTGTTTGGCTACCGCACGCGCCGCCGCGCGAAACCAAATGCCGGGCAGCCGGTCTTCTAAATCCTGTTTAGCCGCCGCGGAAAAATCAGCCATTTTTTGCAGGCGGTACTGCTGGCCGTTTACTTGCGCAAACGAAGAAGTGATGGCGTAATGTTGCGGTTCTAACACCGGGTACGCCAGCGTAACGGCATGCCCCATAAAACCGCTGACCAAAGCATTTTCCACCTCCGGTGAAAGTCCGTTCTGCGTTTCGCGGGCACTGGAAAGGATTCCGTAAATCCGGTCCCAAGCGAATTGAACAGTAGCACTTTTCTTTAACGGCAAAAGGCCGTTGTAATGGAAAAGGATAACTTCGCCGTATTTATCGTAATCCGGCGGCACGGAAAATTCCGGGGCGGACACTTCCAACACGCCGCCTAAATTTTTATAAGCGTTTAAGGCGTTAGTACGGCAGATACGCGCGTCGGAAAGCTGCCCGGCCGATTCAAAAATCAAACTCGCAAAATACTGCACAAACGGGTCATCATTGTAGCCTTTTTTCTTACTGCCGCGCAAATTGTCTAAAAATTGCACGGCCCGGCGCACTTCCACGGTAGCATCTTCCAACTTATTTTGGTCCAAAAAATTCATCGCGCGGTAGAAATACGTAAGCGCGCGTTCGTAGTCCGCTACGGAGTAAGGCAGCGTTAAATCGTTAATTAAAAATTGCCCGGCGGTGCGGGTGGCACTGCGGGTATAGAGTTCTTCCATGCGGTCTTGTGCATGGGCAAAAAGGTCGTCGCTTTTTTCCGTTTGACCTGCGTCGTGCAAAAGGGCGGCTTGGTCCAGGTAGGCTAAGGCGCGGTCCTTGCGGGCGTACATTTTGGGCCGTTTGGCTTCCACCTTGGCAGCGGCCGTTTGGAAATCGCCCTGTGCGATCAACCGGTTTACTTCGGTTTTATAACGCAAAGAAGGCGCCGCACACGCGGAGCAAAAAAACATCAGCCCCAGCAAGTATACGCGCGCCTTCATCAAAAACTCCTACCAAGAAACTTTACTGCGTGTAACGTATTTCTTGATTTTCTTTTGTCCGTTCCAAACGATTTGGTTCGTTTCCACGTTGATTAACTTCATATTCGTTTGGTAGTAAACAAGGGCTTTAGAGCCGGATTTATCAATGATAGATTTGAGCGTACCGGAAAGCATAAAATCGGCACCGACTTCTTTGCCAAAAGCTTTGCGGGTTTCTTCGGAGGCAAATTCATCTTGCTCCAAACGTTCGGTGCGGACTTCGCCGCGCTCGGTTTTAGAGGCCACAAACTCTACTTTGCCCGAGTTAATCAGTGCGCGTTGCATTTCTTCCACAAACGTACCCGTGTTGATATGCTCGGAAGTTTCGTTAGACACCGTACCGACGATAACCACCGGTTCCTTACCGTTATGAGCGGCCACGTATTTGGTATACCAACCGCCTTGCAAGCAATCGGTAATCATTTCTTGGGCAACCATTTGCGCGTCGGTATCGTTCCAACCGCCGGAAACATCTTTAACCAAGTTCGTTTCCACCCGTTTGACCTTAGTACCGCACGCAAACATAAACGGTACGAGTAATAAAGCTGTTACTAATTTCTTCATACAGTTCTCCTTATATAATAGAGATACTTTTATCCTACAAAATTTAGCACGGATGCGGAAGGTTTTGTTTCCTCAAAACGAAAAATGATATACTAAAAGTAACAATTTTAGACAGATCTGTTTCTATGCCACGAAGAGTGGTCATTTGCTAAAACGCAATGTTCGCACTAGAGATAGAGAAGTCTGCTTTTCCGCGCGTCTTAGACGCGCGGAGGGGCGGCTTCCCTAGGATGGTGCGAACACCTAGTGGAAGTCCGCCCTTTTTTTATGGGCAAGAGGGAATATATGTGTCCAACACCACGTCAACCGGACAAACAAAAATCACAACTGCTGATTGATCGGCTTAAAAAGCAATTAGCATCCACGCAAAGAACACTTGCCCAATTGCAAAAAGTATTGCCGGGGTATTTATATTTTCCTAAAAAAGGTGAATACGGGTTAACAATTTTTGCCGCCGCACTGGAGGAACTGGAAAAAGAGGTTGCCTCTTTCCCCGAGTAGCCCTTAATTAACGTCACAGGCACGCGCAAGTCGGCAGGTTTTGGCAAATTGTTGGCCGGGAAAAGCAACGACGCACAAAATTAGTTTATTTTGTGCGTCGTGCGTACTACTAAACTTACCATCAGCCGTTATTATTTCTCTTGGCCGGTTTTGTCCTTGCGGTCAAAGTAGTGCGTATGCAACAGCTCATGCGCCTTATGTCCGCCAATCTTATCAAAGATGCTGCCATACAAAGCCATCACATCTTTGTTGTCTTGAGACTTATACGCCATTTTTGCGTCGTCGTCATACAAACCTTTGGAGCGGTTCTTGCGGGCTTGCCAACCTTCAAATTGAGGCTGACCGGCCCCGGCTACACAGCCGCCTTGGCAGGACATGACTTCAATAAAGTCGTATTTGTTTTTACCGGCTTTAATGTCGTCTAAAAGTTTGCGCGCGTTTTTAAGTCCGCTCACGACCGCTACGCGGACGGTTTTGCCCGCCACGGTAAGCTCGGCTTCTTTGACGGTGCTGCTGGCGCGCAAGGCACTTAAATCCAATTTGCCCGCGCCTTTGGGGTCTAACTCAGCTACGGCAAAGCGCAAGGCCGCTTCCATTACACCACCTGACGCACCGAAGATAACGCCCGCACCGGTTTTGGTACCGAATGGGTGGTCAAATTCTTCGTCTTTGAGGTTGGCAAAATCAATGCCGGCCTCTTTAATCATCCGGGCTAAACCCACCGTGGTTACCACGTGGTCGGTATCCGGATTGCCTTCTACATAAAATTCTTCGCGTTTAACTTCGCCTTTTTTGGCCGAGCACGGCATAATCGCTACAACGACCATGTCTTCGCGTTTACCGCCTTTTTCCACAAAGTCGGCCTTGATGACCGGCCCCATCATCTGCATCGGCGAGCGCGCCGTAGAGAGATTGGGGATAAATTCCGGCGTAAATTTTTCCACGTAATTTACCCACGCCGGGCAGCAGCTGGTCAGTTGCGGCAAGTTTTTACCTTGCGTAAAACGCTGTAAAAATTCGGTGGCTTCTTCCACGATAGTTAAGTCAGCCGCAAAGGCCGTATCGTACACATAGTCAAAACCCAGCATACGCAACGCCGCGGCAATTTTACCGTCAATGCTCTTGCCTTGCGGCAAGCCAAAAATTTCGCCTAATCCCACGCGCACCGCCGGAGCGATATGTACGGCTACTTTTTTGGTAGGATGGTTGATGGCCTTAAACACTTCTTCAATTTCGCTGTTGTTCGGTGTTAATGCACCCGTCGGGCAGACGCGTGCACATTGACCGCAAGAAACACACTCATGGCTCAGGCCCATGTCTTTATTGAAAGCCGTCGCAATTTGAGCGCGGTAACCGCGGAACGCAAAATCAATCGCGCCGATACCTTGTATTTCGTTACAGATGCGTACGCAGTTGCCGCACAAAATACATTTGCTGTTATCGCGCACGAGCGCGGCAGAGGTGGTATCGCGGTGTACCGGTTTTTGTTTGGCTTTAAAACGGATTTCGGTAATGCCCATTTCTTGCGCTAAACTTTGGAGTTTGCAGTGCCCCGATTTGGAACAAAGTGTGCAGTTGTGGTTGCCGGACGCGAGCAAGAGTTCCAAGTTAACACGGCGCAAGCGGCGTACTTCATCGGTATTGATGCGTACGTTCATCCCGGCACGCGGGGCTACACAGCAAGACGCCACAATACCCATGCCTTCCACTTCCACCAAGCACAAACGGCACGCACCGTAAATTTCCAGTTCCGGCTGATAGCAGAACGTGGTGATGTTGAAACCCGCCTTGCGGATGAGTTCCAACAAATTCCGCTCGCCTTCAATGGCTACTTTTTTACCTTCAATAGTTACAAAGTTTTCGTTTTCCATAATTTTATCCCTTACGCGCCGACTTTCACCGCGCCGAATTTACAAGTAGATTTGCAGCTGCCGCATTTGATACATTTTTTGGGGTCAATCACGTGCGGTTTACCTACATTGCCCGATATAGCTTGCACCGGGCAAGCGCGTTTGCACATACCGCAGCCTTTGCATTTGGCGGGGTCAATCGCGTAGCTGGCAAGCGCTTTGCAGACACCGGCCGGGCAGCGTTTTTCCACCACGTGTGCTAAATACTCATCCTTAAAGTATTTTAAGGTAGAAAGTACCGGGTTCGGCGCTGTTTTACCCAGCGCGCACAGCGACGCTTTTTGCACAGCTTTGGCTAAATCTTCCAAAGTCTCCAAGGTTTTGAGCGTACCGCGACCTTCGCAAATATCGGTCAATAACGATAACATTTGGTCCGTACCTTCGCGGCAGGGAACGCACTTACCGCACGATTCGCGTTTGGTAAATTCCAAGAAGAAGCGTGCCACGTTTACCATACAGGTTTTTTGGTTCATGACTACAAGTCCGCCAGAACCGATCATGGCACCGGCCGATTTTAACGAGTCAAAATCAAGCGGAACATCAAAATGTTCTTTGGTTAAGCATCCGCCCGAAGGACCGCCGATTTGCGCGGCTTTAAAGGCCTCGGGGTTGACGGTGCCGTCGCTATCGGTTGTACCGCCGGCCACATCGTTAATGACTTGGCGCAAGGTTGTACCCATCGGCACTTCTACAAGGCCGGTGTTGGCGATATGACCCGTCACGGCAAAGGTTTTCGTGCCCGGGCTGGTGGCCGGACCGATTTTGGCAAAATTTTCGGGGCCCATTTCAAAAATCTTGGCCACGGTTGCCAGCGTTTCCACGTTGTTAATAACCGTCGGTTTACCGAAAAGACCGCTGTGAGCCGGGAACGGCGGCTTGACTTTCGGCATACCGCGTTTTCCTTCCACGGAAGCAATCAAAGCGGTTTCTTCGCCGCACACAAACGCGCCGGCGCCTTCCATTACGTTAATTTTGAAATTTTTGCCGGAACCGAACACATTTTCACCCAAAATACCGAGTGCTTCGGCCTCCTCAATGGCTTTGCGGATGCGTTTAATAGCCAACGGATATTCCATACGAACGTAAATGTAACCTTCGTCGGCACCAATAGCGTGCGCGGCAATCATCATCCCTTCCAACACGGCATTGGGGTTGCCTTCCATAACGGAGCGGTCCATAAAGGCCCCCGGGTCGCCTTCGTCGGCGTTGCAGATGACGTATTTTTTACCTTCCGGTTCAATGCGGGCAAATTCCCATTTTTTACCGGTGGGGAAACCGCCGCCGCCGCGTCCGCGCAGGCCCGATTTAATCATTTCTTTGCAGACTTGTTCGGGCGTCATTTCCAAATAAATCCGTTTGGCTTGCGCGTAACCGCCGTGGGCGATATATTCGTTGATATCTTCCGGGTTGATGCGTCCGCAATCGGCGAGCAAAATGCGCTGTTGCTTAGCATAAAACGGGATATCCGCTACGGTTTTAGATTTTTGGTCGTTAGCCGGGTTGTGATATAACAGGCGGTCAATCACTTCACCTTTGAGCAAGGTTTTTTCAATAATTTCCGCCACGTCGGCCACTTTTACCTTGGTGTAAAAAATGTCGCCCACGCTCACCAGCGGCCCCTGCGCACAAAATCCGCGGCAACCGCTTAAACTTAAATAGTTTTCGCGGCAGCCCTTGGTAACTTCTACGCTGCAAGCAATACCGCGTTTTTCCATTTCGGTTTGAAAAGCTTTGTATACATCTAACGAACCGCCGGCAATACACCCGGTACCGCCGCAAATAACGATACGTTTTTTGATGTTTTTATAAGCTTCGTTAAAATCTTTTGCGATTTTTTCAATATCTTGTGTCGCCATATTACTTGGCCTCCGCTTTGATAACTTCATCAATAAATTCTTCGGCTTTGGCCGGAGTGACTTGCCCGTGAACGACATCGTCCACTACCATAACAGGGGCCAGTCCGCACGCCCCTAAACAAGAAACACACTCTAAGGTAAAAAGCAAATCTTCCGTCGTTTCCTGCCCGTCTTTGAGTTTTAGTTTCTTTTTAACGGTGTCAATAATCGCCGCCGAACCTTTTACGTGGCAAGCCGTACCGTTGCAAACACGGATAATGTGTTTGCCTTTGGGCGTAATAGCAAAGTGGGCAAAAAACGTCGCCACGCCGAATACTTTGGCGGGCGAAATGCCAAGCTCATTAGCAATAAAACGCATCACATCTTCCGGCAGGAAGTGGTAAGCATCTTGCACTTTTTGCAAGATGGGGATTAACTTGGCGCTATCGTAATTATGGTCTTTTAAGATTTGCGCCGCAGGTGTGAATCTGTCTGACATAAGTTCTCCTATAGAAATTAACAACCGAAACTTCTTTTTACAAATCGTTTTTGTCGGGAAAAAGGCGGGAAACCGCCTCTATATATTATAGCAAAATACAAAGCGCTATAAAATAACCCGCCATCAGCACAAGCCCCGTTGGTACCGCCACGCGTGCCCACTCGCGGCTTTTAATACCCAGTTTTTCAGCCGCTACAATGTTGGGCAAGTTCCCCTGCACGAGCATACTGCCAAAAGCCGCCAACCCGATAACCATATAGGTTAAATCGGCGGGAGAAATCGTTGGCACGATTTCAATGGCTGCCAGCGTGGCGTTATCAATGATAACGGAAACAGCGTTGGCAAAAAACAGCACCTTGCCGCCTAAATGCGTAATAGTGTTTTGCGCCAGCGGCCTTAGCCCGGTGCTGATTAAATGAAGGGCCGCCACAAACATATAAATATGCCACGTGCGCCGCAAGACAGAGCTATACGTTTCTTTATCTTCGCGGATATACATTTGCAACCCGGCCCCGGCGTTACGGGCAGTATATCCGGCCGCTACGGCCAGCAACGCCAACGCGGGTAAAATCCACCCGGAAAAATGGCGCGCTAAAAAGAAAAAATCAGCGTGATACGGCGCACCGGAAAGGGCGTTGTTAATGACCAGCCCCATCGGTTCTGCCAGCGGCGTGAGCACGGCCCCCAAGCCAATGGCGTAGCAGGCAAAAACGGTAATATGGACGGTTTTTTGATGCTCTAAATTAACTACTTTTAATACTTCGGCCAACACCAGGGCCGCCACGGTTACACTTGCCAAAGACGCTCCCACCCCCAATGCAAAAACGAGCAATGCAAAACTGTAACAGGGTTCCATGGCTTTAAAGAACATAAATAAGACACGGAAAATATAACGCGAGTAGTTGTTAAAAATAACACTTACCACCAGCACAATAAACGCCACATTGACGGGGTATTGAAGCGTTTCGTAAATAAAATCAATACTCCAACCGCCGCTAACGGTTACGGCCGCCGCCCCCACCCCGAGCAAAAAAATCTCCAGGTGGCTTTCCACCCAGCGGGACGTAAGCGGCCAAACCAATAAATTAATAACAATCAGTCCCAGCAGAATATTCATCCATACAGGCGTTTGCGTAGCCAATGTTTCCATATATATATTTTACTAAAATTAACATCCCTTCGCAGAATAGCCCTTAAATTTAGTACAATAAAGTGACACAAAACTTGTAACACTTCAAATCAAGGAGAAAAACGTATGAAAAAAATTATTGCCTTATTTTTGGCATTAGGTTTAGCCGCCGTATACGCCCAAGCCGCCGATGATTGCGGTTGCGCGGTAGGAGACGTAACCTGCGTAAACAACTGCACGTTGTCCAAAGTAAGCAACTTACGCAAAGACTTGGAAAACAAAAAAGCTACGGCCAAAAAACAAGCCAAAGCCGCCAAAGCAAAAAAAGCGCAGAAAGATAATTCCGCCGCCGAACAAGCCAAGGCCAAAAAAGAAGAATTAAAAGCTAAAGCCCAAGCCCGCGCCCAAGAAGGCAGAGCCAATGCTGAGGCCCGCAAAGCCGAAGCCAAAGCTAAAGCCGAACAGGCCAAAGCTGACGCCAAAGCTAAGGCCGAACAAGCCAAAGCCGATGCTAAAGCTAAAAAAGAACAAGCTAAAGCTGATGCCGAAGCCAAAAAGGCAGAAGCAAAAGCCAAAGCCGAACAGGCCAAAGCTGACGCGGCTGCCAAAAAGGCTCAAACGAAATCGGACGTAAAAAAAGCGAAAAAAGACGTAAAGGCTAAAAAAGCTGACGTAAAACAAGCTACGAAAGATTCCAAAAAAGCCCTTAAAGAAGAACAAAAAGCTTGGAAAAATTTAGCTAAATAAGTGAATTTTTTCCACACAAAACCCCCGGTTTTCACCGGGGGTTTTTAAGTGCGTAATTATTAGTAGGAAGCCACATCTATACAAGTACTGTTAAATTGCTTGGCAAACGTTTCACAAGATGGTTTCCCAAGAGAATCTGCATATACCACGTCAGTAGCCCGCCACGAATTCCCATCCTCTGTAAGCAAAGCCCCGAACCAATGCACCTGCGATATGTCCGATGCGTTGGGTTCCATCCGGTATACCAAAATTTGACAACTGCTCGGATGACAGCGGGTAACAAATGTGTAATTATTACTGTAGCAAGCCGTTTCTCCCAACGTAGAAACTTCTCCGCAAGTAAACCCTTGCGTCAAATCTATATCTAGTAGGCCCTCCTCCACAGGATGATTATCCTCGCTGGGGAAACCCCCGTTGTTTAAGATATATGCCGAAATCGCACGCTGTGCATTACCAACCCAAGTGTGCATTTCTGCTAGTCTCGCTTTTTCCACCGCTTTTTGATATTGCGGCAAGGCAATCGCCGCGAGTATTCCTATGATTAAAACTACTACGAGTAGTTCTATGAGCGTGAAGCCCTTTTTACAACCATTATTCTTCATTTTAGTTCTCCTAGAGTAATTTTGCTACGAAAATATCGTAGCAAAAAAAAAAATAAGTCAA
>JAGCMD010000085.1 GCA_017646765.1 Elusimicrobiaceae bacterium
AAATTTTTCAAACTCGCTTTCGCTCAAACATGAAAAATTTCTTCCCCATTTTGACGCTTTTTGTAAACGGTGCTAACGGGCGGGATAAACAACCAATTACATAAAAGACTGTCACGGCGCAAATCTGTAATGCGCCGTCTTACGATTAGGGTTTGTTATTAAATCAAGTTGTCATGCCGGGTTGCCCGGGCGGCAAGCACCCGGGTGTTTAGTAGCACAAAAAACATCCCCCGGCTGAAAAACCGGGGGATGTTTTTTTGTTAAAACAGCTTACTTATATGTGGCTTTTTCTTTTAAGAAATCAAACACCTTGCGCTCGGTAAGCGTGGCCAAGATGTGTTCTTTGCGTTCATCAAAAAACGCTTTGATTTTCTTTTCGTCCGATTTGTTTTGGGAAGAAGCCAAACTCTTGTCCAACTCGGCTTTCCAATCATCATCCGTGGCCTGCAAGTTTTCTTTTTTGGCGATAGCGTGCACAATATACCCAATGCGTAAATCTTTTTCCACCGTCGGGCGGATACGCTCCTCAAACGCTTTGCGTTGCTCTTGGGTAAGTTGTTCGGGTTTAAGTTGCGTCATGTTATGCACAAAATTATGCAAGGAAGATTCCGTATACTCTTCCACCAAGCTTTGCGGTAACGCGAAGTTATTCATTTTGACCAAATGGTTTTCAATTTGGGCGACTTCGTCACGCTGGGCGGTTTGTTTGGCTTGCGCGTCCAAACTTTCCTTTACTTTGGCTTTAAGCGCATCTAACGTATCAAACCCCATATCTTTGGCAAAATTATCGTCCAACGCCGGCACGATTTTATTTTTGATATCGTCCACCGTTACGTGGTAAGAAAGCGTATCGTTGCCGTCTTTGGCTTCTATGTCTTTTTCATCACCTTTTTTAAGGCCTTTTAGCCCTTCGGCTAAGCCGGGCATGGTTTGCGGGGCCGACATATCCACCAGCTCGCTATCGGCACTTAATTTATAATCGTCTGCGCCGTTGCGCTTACCGGTATAATGAATGACGGCATAGCACTTATCGTCAATGGTCGCGCCGTCTTGGGCACTTTCCAAACGGGCGTTGGCATCCAATACGCGGTTTAAATTTTCGGCTACTTCCTCGTCGGTAGCAGTGTCAGGTTTTTTGGTAATTTCAATACTGGTATAATCTTTTACATCAAATTCCGGAGCTACATCTACCGCAATTTCAAATGAAAAACCGTTGCCTTCTTTGAAGTTGGCAAAATCGGCTTTGGTTAAAGTCGGCACGCCCACAGCGTCCAATTTTGCTTCGGTAACGGCGGCGCTGATGGCCGATTTAACCGTTAAGTCTAACGCGCGTTCTTTAATATGTCCGGCGAAATTTTGTTTGACTAAATCAAGCGGTACCTTGCCGGCGCGAAAGCCCTGCATCTGCGCGCGGGATTGCACCTGAACAGCGGCGTTTTGGAAATTTTTGGTTACTAACGCGGGGACGGCCTCTACCGACAACGTAACCCGGCAACCTTCTTTGCTGAGTTGTTTGGTTTTTACTTCGCCGGCTTGGGCAGTTTTGAAAATGGACATCGTTACGCTCCTTCTTTTCGGGCAAGGCCGAAAGTTTTTTTGGACGGAGAGGGAGTCGAACCCTCACGGACGAGTCCATACGCTCCTAAGGCGTACGCGTCTACCAATTCCGCCATCCGTCCTTATTTGGTATTTTAATTTAGAACTACAAAAAAGTGGGCCATGTGAGGCTCGAACTCACGACCTTACGCTTAAGAGGCGTCTGCTCTACCAACTGAGCTAATGGCCCTTATGTAGTTTTATTATAGCATATTTGCAGCCAGCTCAGGGAGCGACCTTATATCCGTCCGGAAAAAAGGATCAAACTACATAGTTTTGATTTTATGTTTAATTTGCTCGCGCTCTTCTTTTAACGCCTGAATCTTTGCCCGCACTTTCGCACGTTTAGTGTCTTCCCATGCAAACAACAAACCTGTCTTTCTACATTCTATAGCACTTTGAAGCCACACTTTATATATGATTAGCAACTTTTTATAAAGGCCTTGCATCCCCGCCTGCATAGTAGGGAACAAATCTCTTTCAACATGGATTTGTTTCATTTGATACTCATTGTGAACCATACCGTGAATAAAGTTAATTTGTTGACTTCTGGCTATTGTCACCGGCCGGCCGGTAATTAAGCTTTCGTTACATCCGCAAGTCATTCGCTGCGAATAAATAAATTCTTCGTCGTCTTTAAAGTACGCCTTATTGATTAGCAAGGCGACCTCTAACCCGTCAACGTAGGGAACGATATAATCGGCCAATTGGTTTTCTATTCGTTTATTAAGCAAAAACATCCCGCTCACATTTCTAATTCCATCCGGCCACCAACAATCGTAAATTTCCTTTGGCTTAATGGGATTATTTAAAAGACGATAACGATTGGTATCCTGCGAGTCTAAAAAAGTACCGCTATAGGCCGCTATCTTGTCGGGGTGGTCTTCCAACGTACGCTTTAGCGTGGTGAGGTGGTCTTGAAACAGCGTTTCATGACCGTCTAAAACGCACAAATAATCATGCGGAATTTTACGAATGACATCAAAGAGCATTTGACCGCGTGAGAGCCACTTGTAATTAAACTTATCAAATACCGGATAGGCCTGCAGAGAAACCGAAACCTTAAACGGTAAGGTGTTTATGTATTGCCGCACAGCGGTCTCTATCTTTTTTTCGCAGCAAACAGCCAATGTAATATTTTTGTCAATTTGTTTGTCTATATTGCCAAGCGTATTTTCCAATAATTCTTTATCCCGGTCGGTAAAACTCGGAGTGTCAATAAAACAAACTGCCAATGTTTTGGTCTGATTGTTTCTGGCGTATAAGGCGCGTGCAACTGCTTTTTTGCGATTTTCGTGATTATTGATAATATCCATAAGTTGTTTTTCCAAGGTGAATTTTTCCAAAAAGATTTTTTGTGCTTTTTGAGCTAACTTCAGTGCCTCTTCTTTATTGTTTTTGATCCACTCCAAATGTTCCTTGATTTGATTAAACATATGTTCCGGATGATCTTTATCAAAATCAATGTAGAGAATAGAATCTCCAAAATGTTTTTTAATAAAACGGTTCGTATCCGAAATAATTACAGCCCCGGCGGCACAGCCTTCGTACACACGGTTGGTAGCCGCCCCGGCCCGGTAGTGATAATCGGACGACAAGGCCAAAACAACCCCGCATTTATGCGCTTCTTCTACCAAAGAAAACCCATCAAACGGAATAGAACCTTTGTAATTTTTGTAGCCAACCCAACCGCTTTTCGGTCCATACAAACAAACATTGTCCAGCTTATCCAGTAACTGAAACAATCCTTCATGGCGGGGAGAAGTCCCAATCATTTTCTCCCAGTTGACACCGCAGTAAAATAAGGTTGGATTTGTTAAGTTGGGCTTTTTTACTGCTGTTTTAGGAAAACTGGCCGTCAAGGAAGAGGCTCCCTTCAAGTCCCGTGGGGTATCAATCAGCATAGCCTGTAAATGCTCTGACATTCCCCCATCATCATAAATTAAGAAATCATCGTTTGAGATAATATTTCTCAAAAGGGACGGATACACCGGATATTGCAAAGGAATACAAGGTGGGTTCCACAATGCTTTATATGTAAAAGCATCCATACATTTGAAATCCTCATAATGTATATTGATGATAAAATTGAGGTCGTTACTGCTTAACACCTGCGGAGTCACACAATAATTTTCATCCAATATATGCCCCGCCTTAGAAAACACAGCCGTCTTGTACCCAATATTGCTAGCTGCAATTTTTAGCCTATTAAGAAATTCTCCCTCTGCATTCATTAAGGAACCCGGCCATGTATATACAACTCCTATCGTTTTTTCTTTTTCAAAATGCGACACCATGCTGACATAATTTTGTACATCTCCTATACCTGTCACGTATCCCACAGAAGAAAGCGCCTTTTCTGTTTCCTTATTTAGTGCATTAAAAAAATGAATAAACGGGATAACACAAGCCAACGGGGAAATTTCCAACGGCAGATTTTCCGTCACCTGCTTAAAATCTTCAATAAACTCAAAGACTCCTTTTGTAAGGCGTTTATTTGCTTCTATTCTTGCTTTTTCAACAGGATTCATTTCCTGTTCTAACGGAACACATTGTCCGTTTTTTTCCACAATCTTTAAACATCCCAAATGCGGGGCCGAGCAAATAAGTTCAAATACAGATATAACCGGATTAATAATTTGGGCCATATAATCAGGCTTATTTTCATTCATCAGGAATGCATTAGCATTAATTTCTTTCTTTTTAAACAAGGGATGTGTTGCTAAATAAAAGCCCCTAATATGATTCTTTTTCTTCGCTTGTCTAATAGTGTTAACCACACTTCGTTGAATAGAACCACGCCAACCGATATCCACAAAAGCCACTCCCTTATCCAATAATCCCACCTGTTCAAAATAAGTAATAGCCGTTTGACGTTCTTTTTGCGCATAACGGAACAAATCTTTTTTGTTGCTGATAAAAAAACGTTTTAAGTTGTCCCGGTCGCTGTCCGTAATTTTAGCGGATAAATCAAACGTCTCTTTAAACTTTCGGGTTAAGATTTCATCATCTATTTTCAAAGAATCCCAGTAGGCTCCAAATGTCAGCCCCGCCCCGGCCAGGTCCACCAAATACGTTAAAAAAACATCATCCACCTCCTTCATTCCCGAAAAGATATATGCCCGCCGAGAAGCGTAAAAATAACGCCCGGCGAACTCGGGGTGGTATTTTTGGAAAATTTGCATAGGGATATAGCCATCCCGGGAGGCAAAAACAATCGTAGAAAAATCTTGATTTTTGAATTGGTTATACAACCAAAAACAATAGCCATAAAGCATTAACCCCGCATACTTATACCCAAAATTTTCCCAGGCATCATATCGGGCAAAATTGCGTTTTAACACCAACGATTTGGCAATGGAAACAGGGATTTCGTCGCAATGCTCGGTAAAAGACAACATAAACCGTTTTGTTTCTTGCCGGGCATTGATTTTTTTAGCCGTTTCATAAAGCCAACAATCTATGCCCAATTGAGAAGGGGCCTCATAATCGCCCACTTGATTATCCCCGATATGTAATATATCGGTTGGCTTACACTTGAGTTCTTTGATTATAGCGGCAAACAATCGCCCGCTGGCTTTGTTAAGTTTTATGTCTGATGATAAAAAAAGCTTATCGTATCCTGCATACCCGTTTTTTCGCAAAATAGCCTCTATTGTTTCTTTGGGTAAATACATATCTGACGTAATGATGATTTTCTTTTTTTGCGCTTTAGCATAAGTAAAAACATCATGCATGTATTTGTCTTGAAAACAGACGTTAATTTCTTGGGCAATTTCAATGTCCTTCAACGGTAAGAGGCCGGCAGGCAATTCGTTGTAAATTTCATCCAAAGTCGTTTCATCCGCGCCGTTTTTAACGACTTTTTGGCGAGCCTTCGCCTCTGCGGTTTGTCTTAATCGTTGGAAATTTTTAATTCCTTTTGACACTTCAATATGTTTAAATAAATCAATCGGCTTATCGTATGTTCTGCAAACGAGAGTATCAAATATATCAAATGATATAACCCGGTGAGCATCCACTAAATTTTTCAATTCTTCAAACATGCAGGCCTCTCTTATTCTGTTGCTATAAACAGTAGGTATCTTTGGAAAACACAGGGGATAGTTTTATTATCGGAAAAATCATCCCCACGGACAACTTGTTTTTTTGATTAGATTTAAAACTTTAAACCCCGCCGGGAGAACTCATCCGTACCTCTCCCCGCCAAACCTTTTGTCCGCGCTCTTCCACGAGCCGTCTTTGCATAAAACAAAGACGGCTGCTATTTGTGAGGTTCAAAGCACACAAACAACAGCCGCCTACCTGTCTGATTTCAAATCAAATACAGGATTACTCGCCTATAGAACCGGGTAATTAGTCCGTTTCTATGGACACAGCGCGACTGTTTTCGGTTTGAACCTCTTTTGCTAAAGCAAAAGTGCGGTCTTTACAGACCTCCAAAAACAGTTCTAATTGTAATCTGCCCGATTAGGGCGTTTATAAAATTTTCCTCCAAAACCAACGGGATATTACTATTTTAAACTTTTTCCTATTCAACCGTCAACCGCTAACATTTTCCCGGAAAATTGACAACTTGCCTCATAAACAAATACAATTAAAATAGTCTGTCATTTATATTTTATGAGAGGACAATTATGTTTCGTTATGTACGTTTGATTAGTTTTGCTGCTGCTTTATTCTTAATTACTTCCCCGGCTGTTGCCCAATGGGCACTGGGCGAAGAAGACATTGATACTATTATGGAAGAAAAATCGTTTGACGAAGCTGTCAGCCGTTATAACTCCATCATTTTTTCAGCCCAGCCCGAAGCGGCCACCCGCCTTGGTTTCTTTTCCGCCAACGAACACCTTAACGTGCGCACCCCCCAGCAAAATGCCCAAATTTTAGCGGCTCTTCTTACGGTACAAGAGGCCGTAGATAAAATTGACACCAACCATCTCTCGGCCGCTAAACAGATTGACTATACCCTTTTTAAAGATGCGTTGGCATATTCCTTGTGGCAAACCCGGCAAAACCGTTTCAGCACCGATCCGCTCTACTACGCCGAAGCCTTTGATGCCATATACGATTTAACCGCCCGTCCGCTCACGGCCCCCGCCCGCCAGCGTAACGACTTGGCCGCCCGCTTGGAAGCACTGCCGCAGGTAGCCGCGCAAGCTGAGAAAAATTTAAAAAATCCAAATCCGTTTTTGGCTCAACTCGCCATGGAAAAAGCCTACTATGCCTATCTGTCTGCCGACGATTGGAAAAACGCTTTGCAACAAGGCATTGAAGATGAAGACGCCCTGGCGCAAGCGCAGTCCACTTCTTTAAAAGCCAAACAAGCCGCCAAAAAAATGTTTGACCTTTTTAAACAATTTTCCAAAGAGCAATCTACCCAAGATTTCCGCTTAGGAGAAAATAATTATTTTAGTTTGCTTAAAACCCGTTATCAATGGCAAGCCAAAAAGCCGGCCGCTTTTTTAAAGGAACTGGAAAGCGCGGTAAAAACGGCGCAAAAATCGCTTACCGAGGTTTTAGAACCGCTGCAACAGCAGCCCGATACGCAGGAAATTACCGTCGTAGATGGCATCAACCAACCGCAAACAACCGTTAAAATTACGCCAGCCGATAAGAAGAAAAAGAAGAATAAAAATCTGCCGCCGCTTAACGCGCAAGATTTTTATGCCGTTGCCAAATTGTTCATGACGGCTAATATAGACAACACCCCTTTACAAACGTTGGAACATCAAACCCAAGAAGCCCAACAATTTTTGACAGATAAAGGCTTTTTGCCCCCCACTACTTTGTCCCTTGCTATGAGCCCCATGGGCCCTTATTATTCGTATACCGAGTCTTCGTTATTTTTACCGTCCTTCGGCACGCAGACGGCCCCGCGCTTTGAGCTGCGTATTCCGTCGGGAAATAAAATAAACAAACAAGAGCAATTTAACAAAGATTTTAACGCCCCCACACGCAAACTGCTCATTAGCGGCGAACTGATCCCCGGTCGCTATTACCAGGCGCAGAATGCCCGACGCACGACTCCTGTTCGGCAGCTATTCCCGTCTGTCAGCATGCAAAACGGCTGGACGGTATATGCCAAGCACCTGGCGCACCGGGCCGGGTATTTGAGCTTAGACGAAGATTTGCTTTTCTTAGCGTGGGATGAATACCAACGCGCTTTGGCCGCTTGGGTGGATGCCAAACTGCACACGCAGCAATATACGTATGCTCAGGCGTTAGAATTTTTGACGCAAACCCACGGGCTAAGCGAAGAAGACGCAACCGCTATGCTTAAAAATATAGCGACGCACCCCGGCGAAGCCGTCAGCTATCAAATTGGCTTAACGGCCCTGGAAAACGCTCACGAAAAATTCCGCAAAAAACAAGGTAAGAAATTTAATGAAGCCGATTTTAACAGCCGCCTGGCACAACTCGGCAATGTTCCCCCCAATCTTTTAGAGAAGGAACTCAACCGCCTCTACCAAGAAGGCAAACAACGCACGGCGGCCGACCTGTTGTTTTAGTGGATTTTTAATCGGGAACCTATTTGAAAACACCCCCGGGGGTTTGCCCGGGGGTGTTATTATGGACAAGAGAAGATTAGGGCATTTGGTAAAATTTTGCTCCGAGGGCATCTCCGACATATGTGCCGTGAAACAACTTATCACAAAAGTGCACATCTTGCCCTCCAAATTCACCACAATACAGTACCCCTTTTTTCAAATTACCGGAATCTGCATTTACCGTTCCAAAACCGGCATAGGCATACGGTCCATCTAAAAAAATAGTTCCTACACCGTCCGAGCCAAGGACCGAAGCTATTTTACCGTCTCTGGCACAGGTTTCGGAGCCAAAAGCCGCCGTCAATTCCGGCGACACTGTACAAGGAAACGATAAATCCAACTCATCAAAATGTGCGGGAGAGGTATTATTCCCCAGTAAATACACTTCACGTGCTTTGATGATGGAGGCCGCAATTGTCTGCAGCTCCGCCGCGCGGGACTTCCACACCGCTTTTTGATATTGCGGCAAGGCAATCGCCGCCAATATACCTATGATTAAAACTACTACTAATAATTCTATGAGCGTAAAGCCCTTTTTACAACAATTATTCTTCATTTTATTCCTCCTAGAGTAATTTTGCTACGAAAATATCGTAGCAAAAAAAAAAAATAAGTCAAGGCTTTTTTATACTTTTCTGCAAACAGAAAAGTAACAAAAGATTTCCCGCC
>JAGCMD010000086.1 GCA_017646765.1 Elusimicrobiaceae bacterium
CTGCCGTCCGCAGGACTCCCGATCACGTCCACCATTAAAAAAGTCCTGCTTGTCAGGGCTTTTTTTATGGAGTGATTGCAATTGGGAATCGCACGACCGACGAGTTGCGAACTCGGGGCACTGGCAAAAACTTGCGTTTATTTTCCCACGCTAATAAATAGAGCGCGCCAAACGCCAAAAGCGGTTCAAGGCCGCACGCCCGCCCGGCAAGGGCCGCCGGGCGTGTTTTGTCTCTTTTCTTTTTTCTAATCAAAAAACTAGGTGTCAACCTAAACCGAATATTATAAAATAGAAGAAAATATATTAGGAGGGGGAAATATGGCCCGAAACCCAATGTTAAGCGAGTCCGCCTTTGAGCGCGCCCGCAACGAGCAAGCCCATCCGGCGCATGTAAGCAGCCAGGATGAACTAATGGAACAACAAGGATTTGTTCCCAATTATCACACCGCCGCAAGCAGCCAAGTAATGACGTTGCAAGGCACTATCAATAAAACCTTTGTGCTACTCATGTTATGTGCCGCGGGCGGTTTTATCGGTTGGACAAAAGCCGCCGCCACATTCCCGCTGATTTGGGTAATTGCAATAGGTGCGCTTGTTTTGGCAATATGGACGAGTTTTTCTCCGAAATTTGCGCCTTTCACGTCAACTATTTATGCGCTGCTAGAAGGCTTACTGCTGGGTGTTATTTCCGCAGCATACAACGCCGAATTTCCCGGCATTGTGCTTAACGCGGTTTTAATAACCGGAATCGTGTTTTTTGTCATGCTGTTTCTCTACAAAACAGGCATTATCAAAGTAACGCAAGGGTTTGCAACCGCTATTGTATCAGCCACTTTTGCCATTGCGCTAATGTATTTAGGCTCGTGGATATTCTCGTTATTTGGGGGGAATGTATCCTATTTAACATCTTCTTCTCCGTTATCTATCGTTATAAGTGTGGTAATCTGCCTGGTGGCGGCGTTTAATTTGATGTTAGACTTCCAATTTATTTCGGTGATGGCTTCCCGCCCGGAAACACCCAAATATATGGAGTGGTACGCCGGATTTGGACTCTTGGTAACGATTGTGTGGCTGTACATTGAAATTTTAAAGTTACTGGGTAAATCCAAACGCCGCTAAACTAAATTTTGTAAAATATAGTTGCACCGGTTCTGCGAAGAGCCGAAACTTAAAAAAGGAGTCAGACTATGAATTTTAACAGCATTAAAAAAATGCAAGATATGGACCTTAAAAATAAAAAAGTCCTTGTGCGTGTGGACTACAACGTACCGCTTAAAGACGGCAAAGTAGATAACGCCAAACGCATTGTAGCAACGGAAAAAACGATTAAACACTTGTTGGATAACAACTGCCGTGTCGTTTTAATTGCGCACTTGGGCCGCCCGAAAGGCAAAGTTTGCCCGGAATTTAGTTTGGCTCCCGTAGCCGCGGAAGTGGAAAAATTGTTTGGCGTGCCGGTACACTTTGCCAAAGATTGCGTCGGGCCGGAAGCCGATAAAGTAGTAGCCGAAACGAAAAACGGCGAAATTGCTCTCTTGGAAAACTTGCGTTTCCACCCGGAAGAAGAAAAGAACGACGCTGAATTTGCCAAACAACTGGCCAAACACGGTGAAGTATTTGTGCAAGAGGCGTTTGGTACGGTCCACCGTGCGCACGCTTCCACCAGCGCCGTGGCGCACTTACTGCCCAGCGGAGCGGGGTATTTAGTACAAAAAGAAGTAGAATTTTTGGGTAAGGCGCTAGAAAATCCGGCTCGTCCGTTTGCGGCGGTTATCGGCGGGGCGAAAGTGTCTGACAAAATTTTACTTTTGAACAATTTACTTGATAAAGTCAACGTGCTTATTATTGGCGGCGGTATGGCTTATACGTTCCTCAAAGCCAAAGGCATAGAAATCGGCAAATCGCTCGTAGACGATACGAAAATTGACGAAGCCAAACAAGTTATGGACAAAGCCGCGGCCAAAGGCGTTAAAATGTTAATGCCGATTGATTTCCGCGTTTCCAAAGAATTTTCCGAAACCGCTACCGCTACGGAAGTAGACGTAATTCCGGCAGATATGGAATCTATGGATATCGGCCCGAAAACGGAAAAATTATTTGCTGATGAACTGTTAAAATGCAAAACGATTTTCTGGAACGGCCCGATGGGCGTATTTGAATTTCCGAACTTTGCCAAAGGCAGTTTTGCCATTGCCAACGCGATGATTGAAGCCACCAAAAACGGTGCGATTTCCATTATTGGTGGCGGCGACAGTGTAAACGTGCTTAAAAAAGGCAAAATTAACTCCAAAGAATTTTCGCATGTATCCACCGGCGGCGGCGCAAGCATGGAGTTTGTGGAAGGGAAAGAGCTTCCGGGTTTAGTCGCGTTAGCGAAATAAACCGGAAGGTCTTTTTAGAAAATTTGTTGTACTGACACAAACCTGCCCTGCGTTGTTTAGCAGGGCAGAATTTTTTTAAAAAGGAACTGCCGGGTTTAGTCGCGTTAGCGAAGTAGGCCGGCAAGTTCTTTTTAGAAAATTTGTCGTATGACACAAACCAGCCCCACAGTTTTTTTGTGGGGCTGAATTTGACTCAAAATTAGAAATGCTTATTCTTCAATTTCGCAAGTCGCCGAATTAGTATCACTTAATTTATTTAAAGCCTGGCACTGTATTTGACCGAGTTTATCACCAACCCAGGTACCAAGACTACTCCAAGTACGGCCATCTGGGGATGTAAGATATCCCTTAAAATTGGCACCATTGCGGTAAAATTGGATGACGCATGGTCCATCGCAGTAAATAAAATAGCCATAATATTTATTTTCACAATAATCAGCACCATCTGGACAATCAAGCCCTTGCGTTAAATCAATATCCAACGCTGACGTGGTCAACAAATCTGTATGGACGGAAGGCATCCCGTATTGTAAAATATAGGCAGAAACAGCCTTCTTAGCGTTTCCCACAAAAGTTACCATTTCCGCCGTACGCGATTTTTCCACCGCTTTTTGGTATTGCGGCAAGGCAATAGCCGCCAGTATTCCGATGATTAAAACTACCACCAACAGTTCTATGAGCGTAAACGCTCTTTTACAACCATTATTCTTCATTTTAGTTCTCCTTGTTTAGATTTCCTACAAAATTATTAAAACAAAAAAAAAAAATAAGTCAAGGCTTTTTTATACTTTTTGGCATTGCCCAAAAAGTAACAAAAAGGCTAGTCGGCAAACGAACTCCAAAGCCACTGTTGCCCGGCCTGCTTGTAAACTCGCTTCCGC